>NZ_PTQZ01000139.1 GCF_002943415.1 Amnimonas aquatica
TGCCGGCGCAGACCGCGCTGCCAGGCGGCCTGCATGCGCAGTTCCAGTTCATCGAGGTGCTGGCGCTGTTCCTGCAGCCGTCGTGCCGGGCTGCGCAGGCGGGCGGCGAGGGCGGCCAGGCGCTGGCGATGCTGCTGCAGGCTGCGCAGCAGGGCGCGCTGCAGGCGCTCGCCGGCACTGCCGATCTGCTCGCGCCACTGCTGCTGGTCGGGGCTGACCAGCTCGGCCGCTGCCGATGGCGTGGGTGCCCGCACATCGACGACGAAGTCGGCGATGGTGAAGTCGATTTCGTGGCCGATGCCGCTGACCACCGGCACCGGCATGGCGGCCAGCGCGCGTACCACCGACTCGTCGTTGAAGGCCCACAGGTCTTCCAGCGAGCCGCCGCCGCGGGCCACGATGACCACGTCGAAGGGCGCGATGGTGGCCGACAGCTGCTCCGCACGCTCGACCAGGTCCTGGCCGGCGAGCAGGGCATCGCGGTCCGGGCTGGCGTCCGCACGGGCATCGGGCATGACGCGGAAGTCGCGCGCGTGCAGGGCGGCCAGCAGCGACAGCGCGGCGACAATCGCGGGCGGTGCCTCGGTGCCCTGCACCGGCACCGGCACGATGCTCACCGGCAGGCCGGGCGCGCGCCGCGCGAGCACGTGCAGGATGTCGCGCACGGCGGCGCCGCTGGGCGAGGTCACCACGGCGATGCCGCGCGGCGATGCCGGCAGCGGCCGCTTGCGCTCCGGCGCGAACAGGCCTTCGGCGGCGAGCCGGGCCTTGAGCATCTCGAAGGCCTGCTGCAAGGCGCCCCGGCCGGCATCCTCGAGGTGGTCGACGATGAGCTGGTAGTCGCCGCGGGGCGCGTACAGGCTGACCCGTGCGCGCACCAGCACCTGCTGGCCGTTCTGCGGCGGCTGCTGCAGGCGCGCCGCCACGCGAGCGCCCTTGAACATGGCGGCGCGCACCTGGGCGCCGTCGTCCTTGAGCGTGAAGTAGAGGTGCCCGGAGCTGGGGGCGGACAGGTTGGAGATCTCGCCACGCAGCCAGATGCGCCCGTAGTTGAACTCCAGCAGCTCGCGCACGCTGCCGTTGAGCTGGCTGACGGTGAGCACGGTAGGTGACGGGCTGTTGCTCATGGGGCGGGGTCGCAGGAATGATGGGGCTCTTATAGCAGACTGCGCGCGGATCTGCTGGGCGTATCGGCATCACGGGCATGGCCCGGCTGGCGAAAGCGCTGACGAAGAGACCGGAAACCGGTATACTGCGCGGCTACTTTTCATCACGTGATGCGTGGGGCGGGTGGCGCCAAGCTGTCCGGCCGGCGACATCCGTCCGGTCCGGAGTGGTGCCATGCTCGAAATTGTCCAGGAAGCCCTCACCTTTGACGATGTCCTCCTCCTGCCCGCCTACTCCGATATCCTGCCCAAGGATGCCTGCCTCAAGACCCGCCTGACCCGGGGCATCCACCTCAACGTGCCGCTGGTCTCCGCCGCCATGGACACCGTGACCGAGGCGCGCATGGCCATCGCCATCGCCCAGGAAGGCGGCATCGGCATCCTGCACAAGAACATGGAAATCTCGGCCCAGGCCGCGGAAGTGCGCCGGGTGAAGAAGTTCGAGGCCGGCATGGTGCAGGACCCGATCACGGTCAGCCCCAAGACCACGGTCGGCGAACTGATCGAAATCACCAAGGCCAACCGCATTTCCGGCGTGCCGGTCATGCAGGGCGACCAGGTCGTCGGCATCGTCACCAGCCGTGACCTGCGCTTCGAGACCCGCATGGACCTGCCGGTGTCGGCGATCATGACGCCGCAGGAGAAGCTGGTCACCGTGCGCGAGGGCGAGTCGCCGGAGCGCATCAAGGCGCTGCTGCACGAGCACCGCATCGAGAAGGTGCTGGTGATCGACGACAACTACCGCCTCAAGGGCCTGATCACCGTCAACGACTTCCAGAAGGCCGAGCGCTACCCGACCGCCTGCAAGGACGGCCACGGCCGCCTGCGCGTCGGCGCCGCCGTCGGCACCGGCGCCGAGACCCCGGCGCGCGTCGAGGCCCTGATCGAGGCCGGCGCCGACGTGCTGGTGGTCGACACTGCCCACGGCCACAGCCAGGGCGTGATCGAGCGCGTGCGCTGGATCAAGACCCACTTCCCGAACATGCAGGTCATCGGCGGCAACATCGCCACCGGCGACGCCGCGCTGGCCCTGCTCGACGCCGGCGCCGACGCGGTCAAGGTCGGCATCGGCCCGGGCTCGATCTGCACCACCCGCATCGTCGCCGGCATCGGCGTGCCGCAGATCTCGGCCATCGATCTGGTGGCGCGCGCGCTCAACGACCAGATCCCGCTCATCGCCGACGGCGGCATCCGCTACTCCGGCGACATCGCCAAGGCCATCGCCGCCGGTGCCAGCAGCATCATGATCGGCTCCCTGCTGGCCGGCACCGAAGAGGCGCCGGGCGAGGTCGAGTTGTTCCAGGGCCGCTACTACAAGGCCTACCGCGGCATGGGCTCGCTGGGCGCCATGGCGCAGCGCGGCGGCGGCTCCGCCGACCGCTATTTCCAGGATGCCTCCGCCGGCGTCGAGAAGCTGGTGCCGGAAGGCATCGAGGGCCGCGTCGCCTACAAGGGCCCCATGAGCGGCATCATCCACCAGCTCATCGGCGGCCTGCGCTCGTCCATGGGCTACACCGGTTCGGTCAACATCGAAGACATGCGCACCAAGCCGAAGTTCGTGAAGATCACGGCCGCCGGCATGAAGGAATCGCATGTGCATGACGTGACCATCACCAAGGAAGCGCCGAACTACCGTGTCGGCTGAGCTGAGCAACATGACCACTGACATCCATGCCCACCGCATCCTCATTCTCGACTTCGGCTCGCAGTACACGCAGCTGATCGCCCGCCGCGTGCGCGAGCTCGGCGTCTACTGCGAGCTGCGCGCCTTCGACATGAGCGAGGACGAGATCCGCGCCTTCGCGCCCAAGGGCATCATCCTTTCCGGCGGACCGGAAACGGTGACCGCCGCCGACACGCCGCGCGCGCCGGACGTGGTGTTCACCCTGGGCGTGCCGGTGCTGGGCATCTGCTACGGCATGCAGACCATGTCGCAGCAGCTCGGCGGCCGCGTCGAAAGCTCCGACGTGCGCGAGTTCGGCTACGCCGAGGTGACCGTGGTGTCCGACCAGGCGCAGGCCGCCAACAACAGCGCCGGCACCCGCCACGACGCCTTCTTCGGCGAGCTGGCCGACCGTCGCAGCGCCGGCGGCGAGTCGCTGCTGGATGTCTGGATGTCGCATGGCGACAAGGTCACCCAGGTGCCGGACGGCTTCCGCATCACCGCCGCCACGCCGAGCTGCCCGATCGCGGCCATGGCCGACGAGGCGCGCGACTTCTACGGCGTGCAGTTCCACCCCGAGGTCACGCACACGAAGCAGGGCGGCGAGCTGCTGCAGCGCTTCGTGCACGACATCTGCCAGACCAGTGCGCTGTGGACGCCCGAGAACATCATCGAAGACAGCGTCGCGCGCATCCGTGCCCAGGTCGGCACGGATCAGGTGCTGCTCGGCCTGTCCGGCGGTGTCGACTCTTCGGTGGTCGCGGCGCTGCTGCACAAGGCCATCGGCGACCAGCTCACCTGCGTGTTCGTCGACAACGGCCTGCTGCGCAAGCACGAGGGCGACCAGGTCATGGCCATGTTCGCGCAGAACATGGGCATCAAGGTCATCCGGGTGGATGCCGAGGACGAGTTCCTCGGCAAGCTCGCCGGCGTGTCCGACCCGGAGCGCAAGCGCAAGATCATCGGCAACACCTTCATCGACGTGTTCGACCGCGAGTCCGCCAAGCTGGCGTCCGGCGGCGTGAAGTGGCTGGCGCAGGGCACCATCTACCCGGACGTGATCGAGTCGGCCGCGAGCAAGACCGGCAAGGCGCACGTGATCAAGTCGCACCACAACGTCGGCGGCCTGCCCGAGCACATGAAAATGCAGCTGGTCGAGCCGCTGCGCGAACTGTTCAAGGATGAAGTGCGCCGGCTCGGCCTGGCGCTGGGCCTGCCCTACGACATGGTCTACCGCCACCCGTTCCCGGGCCCGGGCCTGGGCGTGCGCATCCTCGGCGAAGTGAAGAAGGAATACGCCGACATCCTGCGTGAAGCCGATCACATTTTCCTGGAAGAGCTGCACAAGGCCGACTGGTACCACAAGACCTCGCAGGCCTTCGTGGTGTTCCTGCCGGTGAAGTCGGTGGGCGTGGTCGGAGATGGCCGCCGCTACGAGTGGGTGGTGTCGCTGCGCGCTGTCGAGACCATCGACTTCATGACCGCGCGCTGGGCGCACCTGCCCTACGAGCTGCTGGAGAAGGTGAGCAACCGCATCATCAACGAGATCAGCGGCATTTCGCGCGTGGCCTACGACGTGAGCTCGAAGCCGCCTGCGACGATCGAATGGGAATAAGGCAGAAGGCCCGTCACTGACGGGCCTTTTTGTTTCAGTCCGGCGTGGCGCCGGGCATGGCCTCCGGTGTCGTCGCCAGGTCCAGCCGTGTCGCGGCGGCGAGCAGGCGCTTGTCGCGTGTCCACAGGCGGCTGCCGGGCGTCAGGCTGGTGCTGGCCAGCAGGTGCGCATCGAGGTAGCCGATACCCTGCCCGTGCAGCGCGTGGCGGGAGATGAAGCGCATCACCTCGTGGTCCATGGCGACGCTGGTCCGGGGCAGGTCCTGCAGGGCGCCGAGGATCAGGTCGCGCTGGCGCAGATTTCCCAGTGCCAGCTCTCCCAGCACGAACGGGTGCACCAGCACCTGCCCTTCGGCCAGCATTAAGGCCAGTGCCGGATCTCCGGCCCGCAGGTGATCGATCCAGACCGAGGTGTCGACCAGCACCATACCCGGGCTCCCGGCCGGCCTCAGGCGCAGGCCGGCTGGCGCCGGGGCACCGATGCTAGCTCGGGCTCGCTGCCACCCAGCAGGGCCAGGCGCCGTGCACTTTCCCGCTCGATGAGCGCACGCAGCGCCTCGCGGACGAGCGCGGACTTCTCTTCTATGCCG
>NZ_PTQZ01000014.1 GCF_002943415.1 Amnimonas aquatica
CAGGTCGCCTGCGATCACCACCTGCCGGATCGGGGTCTCGCGCTGCCAGTCGCGCACCATGCTCGCCACGCCGGCGACCATGACCAGCGCCGCGGCCAGCGAACAGGCGGCGAGCAGGCGACGCGACCAGCCGCCACCCGTGCCCTCCGGCCAGGGCGCCTTGCCCTGGCCGGCATCAGTACCCTTGCCGGCCGTACCGCGCAGGCGCGCCAGCAGGCCCGGGCCGCGCGCGGCCACCGGCTGCGCCGGGCGCCGCGTGGCGGCCGGTCGTGCAGCGATGGGGCGACGCGTGGCCTGGCTCATGATCAGCTGCCTCCGACCTGTGCCGCGGACGGCGCCAGCGTCTGCGCCAGGATGTCGAGCACCAGCGCGGTGAAGTCCAGCCCGGCGGCCTGCGCGGCCATCGGCACCAGCGAGTGGTCGGTCATGCCCGGCACGGTGTTGATCTCGAGCAGCCAGAAACGGCCGTCGTGGTCGCGCATGACATCGATGCGGCCCCAGCCGCGCGCGCCCAGCACCTGGAAAGCCTCGACGGCCAGACGCTGCAGCGCAGCCTCATCATCGGCACCGAGACCGCAGGGGATCTTGTACTGGGTATCGTTGCGCTGGTACTTGGCCTCGAAATCGTAGAAATCGTTGGCCGGAATCATGCGGATCGCCGGCAGGGCGCGATCACCGAGCACCGCCACGGTGTATTCGCTGCCCTCGATGAAATGCTCGGCGATCACCTCGCCGTCGTGCTGCGCCGCCACCTCGTAGGCACGGGCCAGCTCGTCGGCGCTGTAGACCTTGGCCATGCCGATGCTGGAGCCCTCGTGCGCCGGCTTCACCATCAGCGGCAGACCCAGCTCGGCGGCGACGGCGGCGAAGTCGGTGGTCGCGGTCAGGCGGCGGTAGGCCGGCGTGGGTAGGCCGCAGCCCAGCCAGAGCTGCTTGGTGCGCGCCTTGTCCATGCCGATGGCCGAGGCCATGACGCCGCTGCCGGTGTAGGGCACGCCGAACTGCTCGAGCACGCCCTGGATGACGCCGTCCTCGCCGCCGCGACCGTGCAGCACGATGAAAGCGCGGTCGAAGCCCTGCACCTCGACGACATCGCGCTCGGCCGGATCGAAGCCGTGGGCATCGACGCCGGCGGCCTGCAGCGCCTTCAGCACCGCGGCGCCGCTGATCAGGGAAATCGGACGCTCGGCCGCCGTGCCCCCGAGGAGCACCGCCACCTTGCCGAACCGCTTGGCATCCACCGCACTCATGTCTTCTCTCGCTTCTCTGCGCCGGCCTGGACGGCAGCGGCAAGGTAGAGGCCCTGCTGGGCCAGCTCGACCGCGATGGCGCCGACCGTGCCGGCGCCCTGGGTCAGCAGCACATCCCCCGCCTGCAGCTGCGCCGGCAGCAGCTGCGCCAGCTCGTCGGGGCTTTCGATGAACACCGGGTCGACCACGCCGCGGGTGCGGATGCTGCGCGACAGCGCGCGGCCGTCGGCGCCCGGGATCGGCTTCTCGCCGGCGCTGTAGACGTCGAGCAGCAGCAAGTGGTCGACCGTGGACAGCACCTGCACGAAATCGTCGAAGCAGTCGCGGGTGCGGGTGTAGCGATGCGGCTGGAACATCATCACCAGGCGGCGGCCAGGATAGGCCTGGCGGGCGGCGGCGATGGTGGCGGCAACTTCGCGCGGGTGATGGCCGTAGTCATCCACCAGCTGCACGCCGCCGGCCTCGATCAGGCGCTGGAAGCGGCGGCCGACACCCTGGAAGCTGCCCAGCGCGGCGACGATGGCCTCGTCGCCGGCGCCCTCGTCGGTAGCGATGGCGATCGCCGCCAGCGAATTCAGCACGTTGTGCAGACCCGGCAGGTTGAGCGTGACCGACAGCGGGTCGCGCCCGGCGCGCAGCACGGTGAAACGGGTCTGCAGGCCGAGCTGCTCGACATCGACGGCGCGGATGTCGTTGTCCTCGGCGAAGCCGTAGGTGATGGTCGGGCGCGCGATCTGCGGCAGCAGCTCGCGGACCACCGGATCATCGCCGCAGACCACGGCCAGTCCGTAGAACGGCAGGTTGTGCAGGAACTCGATGAAGGTGCGCTTGAGCACCTCGAAGTCACCGCCGTAGGTGTCCATGTGGTCGGCGTCGATGTTGGTGACCACCGAAGCCATGGGCTGCAGATGCAGGAAGGAGGCGTCGGATTCGTCGGCCTCGGCCACGAAATAGCGGCTGCTGCCGAGCTTGGCGTTGGTGCCGGCGCTGTTGAGCAGGCCGCCGATGACATAGGTCGGATCGAAGCCGGCCTCGCCCAGGATGGACGCGATCAGGCTGGTGGTGGTGGTCTTGCCGTGCGTGCCGGCGATGGCGATGCCGTGGCGGTAGCGCATCAGCTCGGCCAGCATCTCGGCGCGGCGCACGATGGGCAGGCGGCGTTCCTGCGCGGCCTGCACCTCCGGATTGGCAGGGTCGATGGCGGTCGACACCACCACCACATCGGCGCTGGCGACATGCGCGGCATCATGACCGATGAACACTTCCGCGCCCAGGCGGACCAGGCGCTCGGTGGACTTGCCGGCCTTGGCGTCGGAGCCGGCGACCTCGTAGCCCTGGTTGAGCAGCACCTCGGCGATGCCGCACATGCCGGCACCACCGATGCCGATGAAATGGATGCGGCGGATACGCCGCATTTCCGGGATCTCGATGAGACGACTGCGGGGAATGGCGCTCATGCGTCACCTCGAAGAATGGCGTTGACGACCAGCGATGTCGCGTCCGGCTTGGCCAGGGCGCGTGCCTTTTCCGCCATGGTCTGCAGCAGCGGCCGGTCGAGCAGCTCGCGCAGGGTGCCGGCGAATGCGGACGCCGTCAGGTCGCGCTGCTGGAACAGCCGGGCGGCGCCGGCATCGCTGAGGAAACGGGCATTGGCGGTCTGGTGGTCATCGACCGCATGCGGGAACGGAATCAGGATGGAGGCGACACCCGCCGCCGCCAGCTCGGACACGGTGAGCGCGCCGCTGCGGCAGATCACCAGATCGGCCCAGCCGTAGACAGCGGCCATGTCATCGATGAAGGGCAGGATCTCGGCCTCGACGCCGAGGCGCGCATAGACCGCCGCCGCCTTGTCGGCATGCTTGCGACCGGCCTGGTGACGGATCAGCGGGCGCTGCGCCGGATCGAGCTCGGCCAGCGCCGCCGGCACCAGCTCGTTGAGCGCCACCGCGCCCAGGCTGCCGCCCATCACCAGCACGCGCAGCGGTCCCTGACGGGAGCCGTAGCGTTCGGCCGGCATGGCCAGCGTGGCGATCTCCTCGCGCACCGGATTGCCCACCCACTCGACTTTCGGCGACGGCTCGAAGGCCTGCGGGAAAGCCTGCAGCACGCGGGTGGCGAACTTGGCCAGCGCCTTGTTGGTGAAGCCGGCGATGGCGTTCTGCTCGTGCACATAGAGCGGCAGGCCGACCAGGCGCGCGGCGAGACCGCCGGGACCGGTGACATAGCCGCCGAGACCGATGACGGCATCCGCCTCCACCGTGGAGAACACCCGCGAGGCGCGCCAGACCGCGCGCAGCAGCTTGGTCGGCGCCTGCAGCAGCGGACGCAGGCCGTTGCCGCGCAGGCCGCCGACATCGAGATAGGTGATCGGGAAGCCGGCCTTCGGCACCAGATCGGCCTCGATGCCGGCGCGCGTGCCCAGCCAGTGGATGCGCACGCCCTGCGCCTGCAGCGCGCGGGCGACCGCCAGCGCCGGGAAGACATGCCCCCCGGTGCCGCCGGCCATCACCACCACCGACTTAACGAGCGCCATGATCACCTCCCCCGGCACGACGGACGCCGCGCTCCTGGACACTGCCGGACTCGGCGTCGATGCGCAGCAGCACGGCGAGGATGGCGAACACCACG
Organism: Amnimonas aquatica; assembly: GCF_002943415.1. Taxonomy (GTDB): domain Bacteria; phylum Pseudomonadota; class Gammaproteobacteria; order Pseudomonadales; family Moraxellaceae; genus Perlucidibaca; species Perlucidibaca aquatica_A. Next base: position 3,879 of record NZ_PTQZ01000014.1, read on the forward strand.
ATCAGGCTGGAACCGCCGTAGCTGACCAGCGGCAGCGTCAGGCCCTTGGTCGGGAAGAAGCCGATGTTCACGCCGATGTTGATGGCCGACTGGATGCCGATGATCACCGCCAGGCCGTAGGCCGTGTAGGCCGAGAAATACTGACCGGCACGCTCGGCGCGCTGGCCGATGCGCAGCGCGGCGGTGACCAGCGCCGCCACCGCCAGCAGCAGGCAGAGCACGCCGACCAGACCGAACTCCTCGGCGTAGACCGCGAACACGAAGTCGGTGTGCGCCTCGGGCAGGTAGAACAGCTTCTGCACGCTGTGGCCGAGGCCGACGCCGAACCAGTCGCCGCGCCCGAAGGCGATCAGGCTCTGCACCAGCTGGTAGCCCGAGCCGTACTGGTCTTCCCAGGGATTGGTGAAGGCCAGCAGACGCTTCATGCGGTAGGGCTCGGCGATCATGACGGCGATGCCGGCGACCACGACAGCACCGGAAATGGCAATGAACTGCACCAGCGGCGCCCCGGCCAGGAACAGCATGGCCATGACCGCGGTGAGGATGACCAGGCTGGCACCGAAGTCCGGCTCCATGAGCAGCAGGAACAGCACGATGGCCACGAAGGCCATGGGCTTGGCGAAGCCGGAGAGCTTGCTGCGCACCTCCTCCTGGCGACGCACGAGATAGCCGGCCAGCGCCAGCACGGCGGCCAGCTTCATGACCTCGGACGGCTGCAGCGTGAGGCCGCCGACGCCGATCCAGCGCATGCTGCCGTTGACGCGCTTGCCGATGCCGGGAATCAGCACCACCAGGATCAGCAGCAGGGCGAGCAGGAAGAAGTGGTAGCAGTACTGGTTCCAGGTCTGCATGGGGATCTGCATGACCACCGCTGCGGTGAGCAGGCCGATACCCAGATAGATGAAATGACGGATGAAGAAATAGAAGGGGTTGCCGTAGCTGGCGTCGGCCACGCCCATGGAGGCCGAGCCGACCATGATCAGCCCGATGCAGAACAGGAATCCGGCCGACAGCAGCAGCACCTGGCGCTCGGTCAGGCTCGCGAGGCTGTCGCGCAGCAGGTGCGCGGGCTGGCTCAGGCCGGGGACGCGCATCAGGTGCCCTCCAGCAGACGCTGCACGCCGGCCGCGAACTGGTCGCCGCGGTCTTCGTAGTGCTTGAACATGTCGAAGCTGGCGCAGGCCGGCGACAGCAGCACGGCATCGCCGGCCTGCGCCAGCGCGCGCGCCTGGGCAATGGCCTCGTCCAGCGTGGCGCAGTAGCGGCGATCCAGCGGCGCGCTCACCGCGCGGTCGATGGCCGGGCCGTCCTCGCCGATCAGCAGCAGGGTCTTGCCGAACTGCGCCAGTGCCGGCGACAGCGGCGAGAAGTCCTGGCCCTTGCCGACACCGCCGGCGATCAGCAGCAGCTTGCCGCCGATGGCGGCGCCGAGGCCGTTGATGGCCGCCAGGGTGGCGCCGACATTGGTGCCCTTGGAGTCGTTGTACCAGCCGATGCCATCGGCCAGCGCCACGCGCTGGCAGCGATGCTTGAGCCCGCTGAACTCGCGCAGCGTGGCCAGCATGGCGTCGCGGCCGAAGCCCACCGCCTCGCCCAGCGCCAGGCAGGCCAGCGCGTTGGCGACATTGTGCTCGCCGAAGATCTGCAGATCGGACACCGGCATCAGCGTCTCGCGGCCGCGCGCCAGCCAGGGCTGGCCGTCGACGCGCAGCACGCCGTACTGGTTCAGGTCAGGAGCGCCGAGGCCGAAGCTGGTGCCCGGCACGTCGTCGGCGATCAGCGGCCGGGTCAGGGCATCATCGCGGTTGAACACGTAGCGCTGGCAGTTGCGGAAGATGCGGTGCTTGGCCTGGTGGTACTCGACCATGCCGGTGTAGCGGTCCATGTGGTCTTCGCTGATATTCAGCACCACCGCCACGGCGGCGCGCAGCGAATGCGTGGTCTCGAGCTGGAACGACGACAGCTCCATCACGTAGATGTCCTTGTCGCCCTCGGCCAGCATGTCCAGCACCGGCGTGCCGATATTGCCGCAGACGCCGACGCGGCGGCCGTCGCGCGCGGCCATCAGGCCGACCAGCGTGGTCACCGTGCTCTTGGCGTTGGAGCCGGTGATGGCAACGATCGGCGCCGTCACCTCGCGGCAGAACAGCTCGACATCGCCACCGACCGGAATGCCGGCGGCGATGGCGGCGGCGATGGCCGGTTCCTTGACCGATACGCCCGGGCTGCTGACGATCTCGCTGGCGCGCAGCAGCAGCGCCTGGTCGAGGCCGCCGAGGCTGACCTCGACCTCGGGGAACTCGGCTCGCAGCTCGGCCAGTCCGGGCGGGTGCTCGCGGGTGTCGTTGACCGCCACCGGGTAGCCCTTGCGGCGCAGATGACGGACGCAGGACAGCCCGGTCTTGCCCAGACCGATGACCACCCGCAGACCGTCGCGCTGAATCAGCATGCCCCTCTCCTCAACGCAGCTTCAGGGTCGCCAGGCCGGCGAGCACGAGCATGAAGCTGATGATCCAGAAGCGCACGACCACGCGCGTCTCCGGCCAGCCCTTGAGCTCGAAGTGATGATGGATGGGCGCCATGCGGAAGATGCGCTTGCCGGTGAGCTTGAAGCTCGCCACCTGCAGCATCACCGATATGGTCTCCATGACGAACACGCCGCACATGATGAACAGCACGATCTCCTGGCGCACGATGACGGCGATGGTGCCCAGCACCGCGCCCAGCGACAGCGCGCCGACATCGCCCATGAACACCTGCGCCGGGTAGGCGTTGAACCACAGGAAGCCGAGTCCGGCGCCGATGATGGCGCCGCAGATGATGATCAGCTCGCCAGCGCCGGCCACGAACGGAATCTGCAGATAGGTCGCGAACTTCACGTTGCCGGTGACGTAGGCGAAGATCGCCAGCGCGCCGGCGACCATGACCGTGGGCATGATGGCCAAGCCGTCGAGGCCGTCGGTGAGATTGACCGCGTTGCTGGCACCGACGATCACGAAATAGCTGAGCACGATGTAAAAGAAGCCGAGCGGGATGATCACGTCCTTGAAGAAAGGCACGATCAGGCTGGTCTCGACCGGGGTCTTCGCCGTCCAGTACAGGAACACGGCGGCGCCGATGCCGGCCACCGACTGCCAGAAATACTTCCAGCGGCTGGGCAGGCCGCGCGGGTTCTTCTCCACGACCTTGCGGTAGTCGTCGACCCAGCCGACCAGTCCGAACACCGCCATGACCGCCAGCACCACCCAGATGTAGACGTTGCCCAGGCGTGCCCAGGCCAGCGTGCTGACCAGGATGGTGACCAGGATCAGCGCGCCGCCCATGGTCGGCGTGCCGGTCTTCGCGAGGTGGGTCTGCGGGCCGTCGTTGCGGATGGCCTGACCGAACTTCATGGCGCGCAGGCGGTCGATCATCCACGGACCCCACCACAGCGACAGCGCGAAGGCGGTGATGATGCTGAGCACGAAGCGCAGGGTCAGGTAGTTGAACACCCCGAAGCCCTTGAAGTGCTGTGCCAGCAGGTCGGCGAGCCAGAGCAGCATGTCAGTGGCCTCCCTGGCTGCCGGTCAGGCCCTGCACGACCTGCTCCATGCGCGCGCTGCGCGAGCCCTTGACGAGGATGGTCACCACGCCCTGCAGCTCGGCCTCGAGCGCCTTCAGCAGCGCCTGATGGTCGGGGAACAGCTGGGCCTGGCCGTCGAAGCCGAGATCGTACTGGCCGGCATGGCGGCCGGTGGCATAGAGCGCGTCGATCTTCTTCATTTTTGCGTACTCTCCGACTTCGAAATGACCGGATGCGGCGGCATCCCCGAGCTCACCCATGTCACCGAGCACCAGCACGCGACGCCCGGGCAGTGACGCGAGCAGGTCGATGGCAGCCTTCATGGCGCTGGGGTTGGCGTTGTAGGTATCGTCTATGACGTAACGGCCGGCGCCGAGGTCATGCGGCACGCTGCGGCCGGCGAACGGGCGCGTGCGCTGCAGGCCGTCGCGAATCCGCGCCGGGGCGATGCCGCTGGCATGGGCCAGGGCGGCGGCGGCGAGCGCGTTCATGACCTGGTGGCGGCCGAGCAGCTGCAGCTGCACCGGCAGCGCCTGGCCGGCCACATGCAGCGTGAAGGCGTAGAGCGGCATGTCGCCGCAGCGGATATCGGTGGCGCGGATGTCTGCATCGCCGCCCTGCGCCGAGAAAGTCAGCACACGCACGCCCAGCCCGCGGCACTGCGCCAGCCAGCGACCGGCGAAGTCGTCATCGGCATTGATCACCGCCGTGCCGTCATCGGCAAGGCCGTCGTAGATCTCGCCCTTGGCGGTGGCGATGCCCTCGCGGCTGCCGAAGCCTTCCAGGTGCGCGGTGCCGACATTGACGATGACCGCCGCCTGCGGCCGCACCAACCCTGCCGTGTAGGCGATTTCGCCGAGGTGGTTGGCGCCAAGCTCGAACACGCCGTACTGGTGCTTGTCACGCAGGCGCAGCAGGGTCAGCGGCACGCCGATGTCGTTGTTGAGGTTGCCGATGGTCGCCAGCGTCTCGCCCTGCTGCTCGAAGATGCGCGCGGTCATCTCCTTGGTCGAGGTCTTGCCGGCGCTGCCGGTGATGGCCACGCCCGCCAGCTGCGGGAAACGCGCGCGCCAGGCGGCGGCGATGCGACCCAGCGCCTGGTGGCTGTCGGCGACCACCACCTGCGGAATGCCGGCCGCCGGATCCATGCGCGACACCACGGCGGCGACAGCGCCGCGCTCGGCGGCCTGCGCCACCAGCGTGTTGGCGTCGAAATTGGGACCCGACAGCGCGATGAAGACATCGCCGGCGGCGAGCGAACGCGTGTCGGTGGAGAAGCTGCCGACATCGGCGTCCAGGCCGATCAGCTCGCCGGCCACCACCTGAGCGATCTCCGACAGCCTCATGTCCGGCTCCTTGCCGCCAGCGCCAGGCGGACCTGCTCGGCATCGTTGAACGGGTGACGTACGCCCATGATTTCCTGGTAGGTCTCGTGGCCCTTGCCGGCGATCAGCACGACATCGTCGGCGGCGGCCTCGCGCAGCGCACGGGCGATGGCCTCGGCGCGGTCGGCGATGATCACGGCGTCGGCACCGGCCGGCATGCCGCCGCGCACATGCGCGAGGATGTCCTGCGGATCTTCCTCGCGCGGGTTGTCGGTGGTGATGATGACGCGGTCGGCCAGCGCTGCCGCGATGGCGCCCATCTGCGGGCGCTTGCCGGTGTCACGACCGCCGCCGCAGCCGAACACGCACCACAGGCGACCCGTGGTGTGCTCGCGCGCGGCGCGCAGCGCCTGCTCCAGGGCATCGGGCGTGTGCGCGTAGTCGACCACCGCCAGCGGCGAGTCGCCGTCGCGCAGGCACTGCATGCGGCCGGCGACCGGCGCCACGCCGGCGAGCGCGTCGACGGCGGCCTGCAGCGACCAGCCCAGACTCAGCAGCCCGCCCAGCACGGCGAGCAGGTTGCTGGCGTTGAAGCGGCCCAGCAGCGGGCTGCGCAGCGTGGCCGGGCCCTGCGGGGTACGCAGGGTCAGCACCAGGCCATCGAGCGAGGGTTCGACCGTCTCGGCCACCAGCTCGGCATCGCTGCCGGCGTCCAGGCTGTAGCGCAGGCAGGCAACGTCATCGGCGAGCAGGGCGCGGTAGCGCGCACCGGCCGGATCGTCGGCGTTGATCACCGCCGCCTTCAGGCCGGGCCAGCGGAACAGCAGGCCCTTGGCTTCGGCGTAGCTGTCCATGTCGCCGTGGTAATCGAGGTGATCACGGGTCAGGTTGGTGAACAGCGCGGTGTGGATGTGCGTGCCGGCCATGCGGCCCTGCACCAGACCGTGCGAGCTGGCCTCCATGGCCACCAGGCCGGCGCCGGCGTCGCGGAAACCGGCCAGCAGACCCTGCAGCTGCAGCGGGTCCGGCGTGGTGAACACGGACGGCCTGAGTTCGCCGTAGAAGCCGTTGCCCAGCGTGCCGATCACCGCGGCGCGACGGCCGAGGCGCTCGCAGGCACCGGCGATGAGGTTGGCGATGCTGGTCTTGCCGTTGGTCCCGGTCACCGCGGTGACGGTCATGGCCGCCGACGGCTCGCCATGGAAGCGCGATGCGATCTCGCCCAGGCGCAGGCCGAGGTCGGCAATCACCAGCACCGGCACGCCATCGATTTCACGATGCGCCTGCCAGTCGCCGCCAGCCTCGGCCAGCACGGCCACGGCGCCGGCGGCAACGGCGGCCGGCACATGGGCGCGGGCATCGTGCTGCAGACCGGCCAGCGCCACGAACACCGAACCCGGCGTGACACGGCGCGAGTCGGCGACCAGCGCGGATATCTCGATGCCGGCCCACGCGGCGGGCGTCTGCGGCCAGAGACGGGAGAGCGTGGTCATGTCAGCCCTCCCGTCCGGGTGCATGGGCGGCGACCGGGCGCTGCCAGGTCGACGGGTGCGGCAGGCGATGCTGCTCGGCCAGGCGTTCGGCGCTGCGATCGGGCTCGACGTTCATCAGGCGCAGGGTGTCGGCCATGGCGCGCGCGAACACCGGCGCCGCCGCCAGGCCACCGTAGTAGCCACCCTTGCGCGGGTTGTCGATGACAACGGCGGTGACCACACGCGGCTTGCTCGCCGGCGCCATGCCGACGAACAGCGACATGTACTGGTCGGCGGCATAGCCGCCGGACTGCGCCTTGTGCGCGGTGCCGGTCTTGCCCGCGATGCGGTAGCCAGGCACCGCGGCGCGCAGGGCGGTGCCCTCCTGGGTGACCACGGTCTCCATCATGGGAATCAGTGCACGCGCAATCTTCTCGTCCAGCACGCGCTTGCCGGGCACCTCGCCCTCCACGCGGCGGAAGCTGATCGGCCGCTGGACGCCGCCGCTGGCGATGGTGGCGTAGGCCTGGGCCAGCTGCAGCGCGGTCACGGTGATGCCGTAGCCGTACGACATGGTGGCCAGCTCGACCGGGTTCCAGCGGTTCGACGGCTGCAGGCGGCCGGCGCTCTCGCCCGGGAAGCCGCTGCCGGTGCTGTGGCCGAAGCCCAGGCGCTGGTGCAGCATGGGCAGGGTATCGCGCGGCAGCGACAGCGCGATCTGGGCCGTGGCCACATTGCTGGACTTGGTCAGCAGCGTGGTCATGTCGATCACGCCGTAGTTGTGGTGATCGCGGATCAGCTTGTTGAGCACGCGGTAGGTGCCGGGCGTGGTGTCGAACAGGCTGCGCGTGGTGTACTTGCCGCTTTCCAGCGCCGCCGCCACGGTGATCGGCTTCAGCGTCGAGCCGGGCTCGAACATGTCGGTGACGGCACGGTTGCGCAGCGCGTTCGGCGTCAGACGTGCACGGTTGTTGGGGTTGTACGACGGCAGGTTGGCCATGGCCAGCACCTCGCCGGTATCGACATCCAGCGACACCAGCACGCCAGCGACGGCCTGGTGCTCGGCCACGCCGCGCGCCAGCTCGCGGTAGGCCGAATACTGCACGCGCGAATCGAAGCTGAGGTCGACATCATGGCCCGGGTGCGCGGCCTTGATCAGCGACACATCCTGGACACGGTGCCCCTTCAGGTCCTTGACCACGCGCTTGCTGCCGGCACGACCGACCAGCTCCTCGTCGAAGGCCAGCTCCAGGCCTTCCTTGCCATGGTCATCGAGATCGGTGAAGCCGAGCAGATGCGCCGTGGCCTCGCCTTCCGGATAGAAACGGCGGTATTCGGTCATGCCGAACACGCCCGGGATGTCGAGCGCCAGCACACCCTCGGCATCGGTCGGCGACAGATGCCGCTTGAGATAGATGAAGCCCTTGCTGCGGTTGCGCTGCACGCGCGCGGAGAGGTCGCGCGGGCTCTGTCCCAGCGCCTTGGCCAGCTTGCCGATGTCGGCGCCGGCGGCGATGGCCTGGCGCGGATTCATCCACAGCGTGGTCACCGGCGTGCTCACCGCCAGCGGCACGCCGTTGCGATCGCGCAGCATGCCGCGCATGGCAACAATGGGCTCGGTGCGCATCATGCGGGCATCGCCCTGGGCGCGCAGGAACTCGCTGTCGACCACGGTCAGATAGCCCGCGCGCAGCGTCAGGCCGGCCAGCAGCAGACCGAAGACGCCGAACACCAGGTAATGGCGGCCGGCGTACTTCAGGCCGGGCTCGCCACCACCGGCGGCACGGGCGGGAACGCGACGATCGACGCTCATGGCCGCACCATCATGACTTCATGCGGGGCCGGCGAGCGCATGCCCAGCTCGTCCACCGCCATCTTGCCGATGCGCCCGTAGGCGCCCCAGGCCTGCTGCTCGAGCAGCAGCTGCCCCCACTCCACTTCCAGGCGGTCGCGCTCTTCCTGCAGCGCCTGCAGCTGGGCCAGGTTCAGGCGCGACTTGTGCACGCTGAACGCCACCGCCACCGAGGTCGCCACGAGGGCGAGCACGATGGCGGCGGTCTGCCAGATCACCGGCTGCATGAGCGTGCGGCGCAGGGCACTGAGGCGGGAAGCGAGGATCATGCGCCCGCCTCCGCCAGCCGTTCGGCGATGCGCAGGCGGGCGCTGCGCGCGCGCGGATTGCGGTCGACCTCGGCCTCGCTCGGCTCGACGGCCTTGCCGATCTTCTTCAGCTGCGGACGCAGCTGCTGCCAGGTCACCGGCAGGCCGGGCGGAAAGTCATCGCCCTTCACGGCCTTCTGGATGAACTGCTTGACCAGCCTGTCCTCCAGCGAATGGAAGCTGATCACCGCCAGGCGTCCGCCGGGTGCCAGCACGGCCAGCGCCTGGTCAAGGAAGTCCTCGAGGTCGCCCAGCTCTCGATTGACCACGATACGGATGGCCTGGAAGCTGCGCGTCGCCGGGTGCTTGTGCTTTTCCCAGGCCGGATGCGCCGCCGCCACCAGCTCGGCCAGCTGCCGGGTCGTGGTGATCGCAGCCTTCGCGCGTGCCGCCACCAGCGCACGCGCGATGCGGCGGGCGTGGCGCTCTTCGCCATAGGTCTTGAGCGCGTCGGCCAGGTCGGCCTCGGACACGCCGGCCAGCCAGTCGGCGGCACTGACGCCGCGCGTCGGGTCCATGCGCATGTCCAGCGGACCATCGTTCATGAAGCTGAAGCCGCGCGCGGCGTCATCGAGCTGCGGCGAAGACACGCCGAGGTCGGCCAGCAGTCCGGTCACGCGGCCGGTCAGACCCAGCGCCTCGACGTGCGCGGCCAGGGTCGCGAAAGAGTCATGGACGATGCTGAAGCGGGCATCGGCCGCCGCCAGCGCCTCGCCGGCGGCGATGGCCTCGGGATCCTTGTCGAAAGCAATCAGGCGCGCCTCGGGCGCCAGGCTGGCGAGCAGCTGGCGCGAATGACCGCCGCGCCCGAAGGTGGCGTCCACATAGCAGCCCTTGCGATCGCCTAGGACGGCATCGACCGTTTCTTCGCAAAGTACGGTGAGGTGCTGGAAGCCGTTCATGGTCAGAGCGCCAGGGTGTCGATCGCTTGCGCGAGGTCGGCCGCCGAGAAGTCCTCCGCCAGGATCTGCGCCTGCAGCGCGTCCCAGGTGGCCTTCAGCCAGATTTCACACTTCTTGCCCTGCCCCGCGAGCACGACATGCTTGTCGAGCCGGGCGAACTGGCGCAGCTCGGGGCTGATCAGGAAGCGACCGGCACTGTCCAGGGAGATTTCCGTGGCATAGCCGAGAATGCGACGCTTGAGCATGGCGATGGCCGGGTTCGATCCCGGCAGCGCGTTGAAGCGCGCCTCGATGCCCTCCCACTCGGTCAGCGGGTAGAGCACCAGGCAAGGCTCGCGCAGGTCGACGGTCAGGACGAACTTGCCCTGGCATTCGGCCAGGACGCGATCGTGGTAGCGCGTCGGCAAGCCGATGCGCCCCTTGGCGTCCATGGTCAGTTCGTCGTAGCCGCGAAACATGCTGTCAGCTTCCCGAGCGGGGTTTTATCCAGAAAAAACCACAAAACCACACTTTTCCCCACTCTGCGGGCAAATATAGGGATCGCGGCCATGCCCCGTCAAGGACGGAATGACCGGTTATAAGTATATTTTTGTATATTAAAAACAATGACTTGCAATGAACGCCCCGAAACAGGACGCAAGTCGACGACATTAAAAAACAACAACTTGCAGTGACATCCTAGAAACAAGCTGACAATGCGGCATGTCCTAGAATTTTTAGCTATATGCCAAAAGGTCATGCAAACCTTAGACATTATGCCTAGAAAGGGGTGGAGTCGGCCTGTAAGCCGGGTTCTGTCGAGGACGGTCATTCCTCTAGGCCCGCCGTCGCCGACGGGCTCAAGCAACCTACCCGTGTCCCGCGCGGGCCGCGCGTATGGACACCTATTTGGTCTTGCTCCGGGTGGGGTTTGCCGTGCCGGTCTGTTGCCAGACTCGCGGTGCGCTCTTACCGCACCGTTTCACCCTTGCCACGCATCCTGCTCGCCTCGCGGCGACACAAGACCGTTCGGCGGTCTGCTCTCTGTTGCACTTTCCGTCGGCTCGCGCCGCCCAGGCGTTACCTGGCACCCTGCCCTGTGGAGCCCGGACTTTCCTCCCCTGCCGAAGCAGCAGCGACCGTCCGGCCGACTCCGGCGCGGAGAATAAGGGCCGGCCGGATGCAACTCAAGCTGAATCTGCACCCCGCGCGGACTCCTTCAAGCGCTGCGCCAGGTCGTAAAGGGCATTCTTCTTCAGCCCCAGCAGCTCCGCCGCCAGCGCCGCCGCCTGTTTCACCGGCAGCTCGCGCACCAGCACCGAGAGCACACGCTCGGCGCTGAGGCCCTGGACATCATCACCGACCTCGCGCGCCGGCGCGCCCGAGACCACCAGCACGATCTCGCCACGCTGCTGGTCGCTGTCGGACACCACCCAGTCCGCCAGCTCGCCCAGCGCCGCACGGCGCACGGTCTCGAAGGTCTTGGTCAGTTCACGCGCCAGGGTCGCCACGCGGTCACCACCCAGCACCTCGCGCATGTCCGCCAGCGTCTCCACGATGCGGTGCGGCGCCTCATAGAAGATCAACGTGTGCGGCGACTCGGCCAGTGCCTGCAGGCGGCTCTTGCGCGGCCCCTGCCGGGACGGCAGGAAGCCCTCGAAATGGAAACGGTCGGATGCCAGCCCCGCCGCGCTCAGCGCCGCGATGGCCGCGCACGGCCCCGGCACCGGCGACACCCGGACACCGGCATCATGCGCGGCCGAGATCAGCCGGTAGCCGGGATCGCTGATCAGCGGCGTGCCTGCATCGGAGATCAGCGCCAGCGACTCGCCGGCCAGCAGGCGTGCGATCAGCCCCGGCACGCGCTCGCCCTCGTTGTGGTCATGCACGGCGATCAGCGGCACGTCGAGACCGACCTGCTGCAACAGCCGCCCGGAATGGCGCGTGTCCTCGGCCGCGATGCGCGACACCCCGCCAAGCACGGCGCGCGCGCGCGGGCTG
>NZ_PTQZ01000140.1 GCF_002943415.1 Amnimonas aquatica
GGTCGTCCCGGGGCGCAGCAGGGCGAACGTCCGTGGCTCGGCGTGCGCGTGCAGGCGGCCGAGGGCGGGGCATTGCTCGGCTTCGTCCAGCATGGCGGTCCGGCCGAGGCCGGCGGGCTGTCGGCCGGTGACTTGGTGGTCGCGGTCGACGGACTGCGGATTTCTGCCGCAAACTGGGAAAAACGGCTGTCCCGGCATGCTGTCGGGGACCTGATCTCCGTGTATGCTTTCCGCCGGGATGAATGGCTGGCCTGTCAGTGCCGCCTCGAATCCGCCCCCCTCGATACCTGTGTTCTGTCACTGCCCGACGATGATGCCGCGCGCCTGCCGGCCGAGCGCTGGCCGCTGCAGTGACAGCATAAAAAAAGAACGACCGGATGGAGACCCGCGCATGCAAGCTGATTTCTGGAAAGACAAATATCCCGAGAACGTGCCGTACCAGATCGACACCGCCGAGTACGCCTCGGTGCTGGACGTGTTCCACACCGCCTGCGGCCGCTACGTCGATGCTCCGGCGTTCTCCAACATGGGCCACACGCTGACCTACGGCGAGCTCCACCGCCTCAGCGCCGCCTTCGCGTCCTACATCCAGAATCACACCACGCTGAAGCCGGGCGACCGCATCGCGGTGCAGATGCCCAACCTGCTGCAGTACCCGGTGGTGGTGTTCGGCGCCATGCGCGCCGGCCTGATCGTGGTCAACACCAACCCGCTCTACACCGAGCGTGAAATGCTGCACCAGTTCAACGACGCCGGCGTCAAGGCGCTGGTGGCGCTGGCCAATTTCGGCAACCTGGTGCAGGCCGTGCTGCCCAAGACCGGCATCGAGTACCTGTTCCTGACCGAGGTCGGCGACATCCTGCCGGTGCCCAAGCGCTGGCTGGTCAACACCGTGGTCCGCCACGTCAAGAAGATGGTGCCGGAGTTCAGCCTGCCGCAGGCCATTCCGCTCACCCGCGCGCTCAGCCAGGGCCGCCGCCGCTCGCCGGTCGAGCACCAGGCGCAGCCGGGTGATGTCGCCGTGCTGCAGTACACCGGCGGCACCACCGGCGTTGCCAAGGGCGCCATGCTGACCCATGCCAACCTGGCCGCCAACCTGCTGCAGATCCGCGCCGTGCTCACCTCGTCGTTCGAGCCCGGCAAGGAAACCATGATCGCGCCGCTGCCGCTGTACCACATCTTCGCCTTCACGGTGTGCTGCCTGGGCATGATGGAGCTGGGCGGCCACACGGTGCTGATCACCAATCCGCGCGACATCCCGGCCTTCGTCAAGGAGCTGGGCCAGTGGCGCTTCACCGCCATCGCCGGTCTCAACACGCTGTTCGTGGCGCTGCTCAACAGCCCGGACTTCCGCAAGCTCGACTTCTCGTCGCTCAAGCTCACCGTGGCCGGCGGCATGGCCATGCAGCTCAAGCCCGCCGAGGAGTGGGAAAAGCTGACCGGCTGCCAGGTCTGCGAAGGCTTCGGCATGACCGAGACCTCGCCGGTGGTGTCGCTGAACCCGCTCAAGGCCATCCAGCTCGGCACCATCGGCATGCCGGTGCCGTCGACCGAGCTCAAGGTCGTCGACGAGAACGGCGAGGAGCTGCCGGTGGGCGAAGCCGGCGAGCTGTGCGTGCGCGGCCCGCAGGTCATGAAGGGCTACTGGCAGCGTCCGGAGGCCACGGCCGAGACCATCGACGCCGATGGCTGGCTGAAGACCGGTGACGTGGCGGTGATCCAGCCTGATGGCTACCTGCGCATCGTCGACCGCAAGAAGGACATGATCCTGGTGTCCGGCTTCAACGTGTATCCGAACGAGATTGAAGATGTCGCCGCCGGACACCCGGGCGTGCTCGAGTCGGCCGCCGTGGGCGTGCCGGACGAGAAGTCGGGCGAGGTGGTGAAGCTGTTCGTGGTCAAGAAGGACCCGGCGCTGACCGAGGAGGCGCTGATGGCGCACCTGCGCGCCAACCTGACCGGCTACAAGGTGCCGCGCTTCATCGTGTTCCGCCCGGACCTGCCGAAGACCAACGTTGGCAAGATCCTGCGCCGCGAGCTGCGCGACGCCTGACGGCGGACAGGCTCAGCACCTGCCGGCTGTCGCAGTGATGGCGAGGCGGGTGTGCCGCGAGCCGGTGAGGTGTCCGGGCGCCGTGTCCGGGCAAGAAGCTGTGTGCAAGGAGGGTGGCCGAGGCCGCCCTCCTGCTTTTCAGGAAGACCGATGACGACCGAGCGCAGGCCCGACGCGGCTGCCAGTGCCGGCGCCTACCCGGGTGCCGCCGCCATTCCGCAGGACATCGACTGGTCCGGCGATCTGCCGGTGCTGGCGGTGCGCGACGAGCTGATCGCCGCCGTGCGCGCGCACCAGGTGGTGATCGTGGCCGGCGAGACCGGCTCCGGCAAGACCACGCAGCTGCCGAAGATCTGCCTCGCCGCCGGCCGCGGCCGCACCGGCATGATCGGCCACACCCAGCCGCGCCGCATCGCCGCGCGCGCGGTGGCCTCGCGCATCGCCGAGGAGCTGAAGACCCAGGTCGGTGCCGGTGTCGGCTTCAAGGTGCGCTTCAGCGACCAGACCGCCACGCAGACCTACCTCAAGCTCATGACCGATGGCGTGCTGCTGGCCGAACTGGGGCAGGACCGCCTGCTGCGCGCCTACGACACCATCATCATCGACGAGGCGCACGAGCGCAGCCTGAACATCGACTTCCTGCTCGGCTACCTGCGCACGCTGCTGGCGAAGCGGCCCGACCTGAAGCTGCTCATCACCTCGGCGACCATCGATGTCGAGCGCTTCAGCCGCCATTTCGCCGGCGCGCCGGTGTTCGTGGTCGAGGGCCGCAGCTATCCGGTCGAGACCCGCTACCGCCCGGTTTCCCTGGAGGCGGCGGCGAGCAGCGAGGACGAAGGCTTCGAGCTGATCGAGGAAGCCATTCCGCGTGCCGTGGTGGAGGCGGTGGAGGAATGCCTGCAGCACGAGCGCGCGCAGGGCCGGAGCGCGCGCGGCGACATCCTGGTGTTTTCCAGCAGCGAGCGCGAGATCCGCCTGCTCGCCGATACTCTGCGCAAGTACGGGCCGCCGCATACCGAGATCCTGCCGCTGTATTCGCGTCTGTCGGTGGCCGAGCAGCAGAAGGTGTTCGAGCGCGGCAGCGGGCGCCGCATCGTGATCGCCACCAACGTCGCCGAGACCTCGCTGACGGTGCCCAACATCCACTATGTCATCGACCCCGGTTTCGCGCGCATCAGCCGCTACTCCTACCGCTCCAAGGTGCAGCGCCTGCCGGTGGAGGCGGTGTCGCAGGCCAGCGCCAACCAGCGTGCCGGCCGCTGCGGGCGCATCGCGCCCGGGGTCTGCATCCGGCTCTACAGCGAGGCCGACTACCTGGCGCGGCCCGAGTTCACCGACCCCGAAATCCGCCGCACCAACCTGGCGGCGGTCATCCTGCAGATGCAGGTGCTGGGGCTCGGCGATCTGGAGCGTTTTCCGTTCCTCGACGCGCCCGACTCGCGCCTGGTCAACGACGGCTTCCGCCTGCTCGAGGAGTTGGGCGCGGTCGACCGCCAGCGCCGCATCACCACGCTGGGCCGGCAGATCGCGCGGCTGCCGCTGGACCCGAGGCTGGCGCGCATGGTCGTGGCCGCGGCGCCGCTGGGCGCCTTGCACGAGGTGCTGGTGATCGTCGCCGCGCTGTCTGTGCAGGATCCGCGCGATCGCCCGCACGACAAGCAGCAGGCGGCGGACGAGCGCCATGCCCAGTTCCGCCACCCGGATTCCGACTTCCTGTTCTTCGTCAATCTCTGGGATGTGCTGGCGGCGCAGAAGGGCGAACTGACCGAGCGCGAGCGCCGCGAGTTCGCGCGCAAGCACTTCCTGTCCTGGCTGCGCCTGCGCGAGTGGCGCGAGACCTGGCGCCAGCTCGTGCAGCTGTGCGAAGGCCTGAAGCTGCCGATGAACCGCGAGCCGGCGCCCTACGAGGCCGTGCACCGCGCGCTGCTCACCGGCCTGCTGTCGCAGATCGCGCACAAGGGCGACGACCGCGAGTACCAGGCGCCGCGCAACCAGAAGGCGCTGGTGTTCCCGGGCTCGGTGCTGGCGCGCAAGGGGCCGCCGTGGATCATGGCCGCCGAGCTGGTGGAGACGCACCGCGTGTATCTGCGCCTGGCGGCGAAGATCGAACCCGAATGGGCCGAGAAGCTGGCCGGCGACCTGCTCAAGCGCAGCTATTCGGAGCCGCACTGGGAGCGCAGGCAGGGGCGGGTGGTGGCCTTCGAGCAGACCTCGCTGTTCGGCCTCGTGCTGCACGCCCGCCGCAAGGTCAACTACGAGCCGGTCAACCGCGCCGAGGCGCGCGAGATATTCATCCGCGATGCCCTGGTCGCCGGAGACATCGACCTCAAGGCGGCGTTCTTCCGCCACAACCGCGAGCTCATCGCCGAGGTCGAGCGGCTGGAGGACAAGACCCGTCGCCGTGACCTGCTGGTGGACGAGGAGACCCTCTACGCCTTCTACGACGAGCGCGTGCCGGAAGATGTCGCCAGCCTGAAGACCTTCGAGGACTGGCGCCACCGCGTCGAAAAGGAGCAGCCCGGGCATCTCTGCCTGTCGCGCGAGCAGGTGCTGGCGAAGGCGGCGGATGACGGCACCGCGCATGATTTTCCCGATACCCTGCGCGTGGCCGGTCACGACCTGCCGCTGCGCTACCACTTCGAGCCCGGGCACGAGGCCGACGGCGTGACCCTGCTGCTGCCGGCGGGTCTGGTGCAGGAGGTGCCGGAGGCGGTGCTGGAGTGGCTGGTGCCCGGTCTGCTCGGCGACCGCGTCGAAGCCCTGCTGCGTGGCCTGCCCAAGGCCTTGCGGCGCCAGCTGGTGCCGCTGCCTGACACAGTCGCGTCGGTGCTGCAGGAGCTGGGGCCGCAGATGCCTGGTGCGCAGCAGGGCCGGCCGCAGGGCGCTGGCGGCAAGGCGCCGGAGAGCCTGCTTGCCGCGCTGGGCCAGGCGCTGCTGCGTCGCGGCGTGCGCGTGGGCGCCTCGGACTGGGCCGGCAT
>NZ_PTQZ01000141.1 GCF_002943415.1 Amnimonas aquatica
CGGGTGCCCTCAGGCCCCGGGGTTCTGCTTTCTGCACGGACGGTTTGGTCAGGTGGCCGGGCGGGAAATCGTAGCGCAGCGTTTTTCCCGCCCGGCCACCTGGCCGAACCGTTCCCCTCCTCACAGCCAGCCCCGCTCCGCGAACGACACCGGCTCGCCATCGCCGATGACGAGGTGGTCGAGCACGCGCACGTCGATCAGCGCCAGCGCGTTCTGCAGCCGTTCGGTGATGCGCCGGTCGGCGGCCGATGGCTCGGCGATGCCGGAGGGGTGGTTGTGCGCCAGGATGAGCGCGCCGGCCTGATGCGCCAGCGCGCGCTTGACGACTTCGCGCGGATGCACCGAACAGCTGTCCAGCGTGCCGTGGAACAGGTCCTCGACCGCGATCACGCGGTGCTGGTTGTCCATGAACACCACAGTGAACACCTCGCGATCGCGGTCGCGCAGCCGTGCGCGCAGGAAGGCGCGGGTGTCGTGCGGGCTGCACAGCTTGTTCTCGCGCTGCAGGGCCTCGCCGAGGTGGCGCCGGCCCAGCTCGACGGCGGCCAGCAGGCGGGCGGTGCGCGCCGGACCCCAGCCGGGCTGCGCCATGATGTCGGCCGGGCTGGCGTCGAGCAGGTTGCGCAGGCCGCGGTGTCGCCCCAGCGCCTGGCGGGCGATGTCGACGGCGGTCAGGCCCGGGCGGCCATGGCCGATGAACAGCGCCAGCAGCTCGGCCGTGCTCAGCGTGGCGGCGCCCTGGTGCAGCAGTTTTTCCCGCGGCCGCTCCTCGGCCGGCCAGTCGCGTATGCGCAATGTCGTGCTCCCTGCGGTTCACCGACGGTGCGTGCGGGCATGCTCGCCGGGCGGTCCGGCGTGTTATCTTCCGCACCTGTCCAAGGTATAGACCCGATCCGGAGTCTTTGCATGCTCGCGCGGCTGACCAACAAGCACATCCTGCTCGGCGTGACCGGCGGCATCGCCGCCTACAAGAGCGCCGAGCTGATCCGTCGCCTGCGTGACGCCGGCGCCGAGGTGCAGGTCATCATGACGCCGGCGGCGCGCGAGTTCATCACGCCGCTGACGCTGCAGGCGCTGTCCGGCAACCCCGTGCACACCGAACTGCTCGACCCCGAGGCCGAGGCCGGCATGGGCCACATCGAGCTGGCGCGCTGGGCCGACCTGTTCCTGGTCGCGCCGGCCTCGGCGGATGCGCTGGCGCGCCTGGCCGGCGGCATCGCCGATGACCTGCTGACCACCTGCTGGCTGGCGGCATCCGGCAAGAAGGCCGTGGCGCCGGCCATGAACCAGCAGATGTGGGCCGACCGGGCCACCGCGAGCAATATCGAGACCCTGCTGGCACGCGGTGTCGCCGTGTTCGGGCCGGGCAGCGGCTCGCAGGCCTGCGGCGACATCGGCGCCGGCCGCCTGCTCGAAGCCGTCGAGCTGGCGGCCCTGTGCGCCGACCAGTTCGAGAGCCGCCAGCTCACCGGCCGCCACGTCATCATCACCGCCGGGCCCACGCGCGAGGCGCTGGACCCGGTGCGCTACCTGAGCAACCACAGCTCGGGCAAGATGGGCTTCGCGCTCGCCGAGGCCTGTGCCGAGGCCGGTGCGCGCGTGACCCTGATCGCCGGTCCGGTGCACCTGGCCACGCCGCCGCGCGTGCAGCGGGTTGATGTGGTCAGCGCCTGCGACATGCTCGGCGCCAGCGAGACGGCGGTGAACGACGCGGTGGCGTCGCTGGGCGCGGCGCGCGTGGTGTTCATCGCCACGGCGGCGGTGGCCGACTACCGGCCGGCGCAGGTGGCGGGCCAGAAGATCAAGAAGGGCCTCAAGGACGACACGCTGGACATCACCCTGATCAAGAACCCGGACATCGTCGCCACCATCGCGGCGCGCGCCGACAAGCCCTTCGTCATGGGCTTCGCCGCCGAGACCCAGCAGGTCGAGGGCTACGCCTGCGACAAGCTGTCGCGCAAGCGCCTGGACCTGATCGCCTGCAACGACGTGTCGCGCGGCGACATCGGCTTCCAGAGCGATGACAACGCCATGGTGGTGTTCTGGCCGGACGCCGGGCAGGGCAGCAGTGCCGCCGCGCCGGGCCTGGGCCGCGCCGAGCTGGCCAAGGCGCCGAAGACGCAGATCGCGCGCGCGCTGGTCGGCCTGCTGGCGGAGCGGCTGGCGGCCGCTCCCGGCGGCACGGTCGCCGGCGATGCCAGCCTGACCCGTCATGCCGATGAAACGCTCTGATGCTGCCATGGCCGCCGGCGCCTGATCATGCCGCCTGATCGCCAGCCGGCGTCCGTTGCCGGCGTCATCACCGACAGCCTCCGAACACCGCTTTTGAACACAGTCACGAACAGGACCACGAAGCCCGCACCATGAAAAAAGCCCTGCAAGTCCGCATCCTCGACGACCGCATCGGCCGCGACCTGCCGCTGCCGGCCTACGCCACCGAAGGCTCCGCCGGCCTCGACCTGCGCGCCCTGCTGGACGCGCCGCTGACGCTGAACCCGGGCGACACCGTGCTGGTGCGCACCGGCCTGGCCATCTACATCGCCGACCCCGGCTACGCCGGCCTGATCCTTCCGCGCTCGGGCCTCGGCCACAAGCACGGCATCGTGCTCGGCAACCTGGTCGGGCTGATCGATGCCGACTACCAGGGCGAGCTCATGGTGTCGGTATGGAACCGCGGCGCGCAGCCGTTCGTGCTGGAGCCGGGCGAGCGCCTGGCGCAGTACGTGCTGGTGCCGGTGGTGCAGGCCGAATTCGAGATCGTGTCCGAGTTCCAGGCCACGGCGCGCGGCGCCGGCGGTTTCGGCAGCTCTGGCCGGCAGTGAGTTTCGCTGCCGCCTCGTGAGCAACCCTTTCCCAACCCCGTCCAACTGAATCGCGCGAGAACCGTCATGGCCCTGACCCACGATGCCGCCCTCAATATCGCCAAGGTGCTGACCGAGGCACTGCCCTACATCCAGCGCTTCGCCGGCGCCACCGTGGTGGTCAAGTACGGCGGCAACGCCATGACCGACCCGGAGCTGGAGAACTCGTTCGCGCGCGACATCGTGCTCATGAAGACGGTGGGTCTGAACCCCATCGTGGTGCATGGCGGCGGCCCGCAGATCGGCGACCTGCTCAAGCGCATCGGCAAGGAGTCGCAGTTCATCGACGGCATGCGCGTCACCGACGGCGAGACCATGGATGTGGTGGAGATGGTGCTCGGCGGCCTGGTCAACAAGTCCATCGTCAACCTGATCAACCAGAACGGCGGCCGCGCCATCGGCCTCACCGGCAAGGACGCCAACCTGATCCGCGCCAAGCGCATGACCCTGTCGCGCAAGGACGAGGCCGGCCAGGCGCAGGAAGTGGACATCGGCCAGGTCGGCGAGGTCGCCGGCATCAAGGCCGACGTGCTGGAGCTGATGTTCAACAGCGACTTCATCCCGGTGATCGCGCCGGTCGGCGTCGGCGATGACGGCGCGTCCTACAACATCAATGCCGACCTGGTGGCGGGCAAGGTGGCCGAGGCGCTGAAGGCCGAGAAGCTGATCCTGCTCACCAACATCCCGGGCGTCATGAACAAGGACAAGCAGGTGCTGACCGGCCTGACCACGCAGGATGTCGATGCCCTGATCGCCGACGGCACCATCTACGGCGGCATGCTGCCGAAGATCGCCTGCGCGCTGGACGCGGTGAAGGGCGGCGTGCAGAGCGCGCACATCATCGACGGCCGCGTGCCGCACGCCTGCCTGCTCGAAGTCTTCACCGACGAAGGCATGGGTACGCTGATCAGCAACCGCGCGCGCAAGCCGCGCTGAGCCCGCCGGCCATGCCGCGCCGCCAGGCCCGCGCCGTGTTCCCGCCAGCCGGTCGCCGGGCGGAGGCGCGGTGCTGAGCGGCTGGGGCGAGCAGGGCCTGCTGCTCCTGCTCGCGCTGCTGGCCAACACGCTGTCGGCGCTGGCCGGCGGCGGCTCCGGGCTGCTGCAGCTGCCGGTGCTGCTGTTCCTCGGCCTGGCCTTCCCGGTGGCGCTGGCCACGCACAAGATCGCCAGCGTGGCGCTGGGCATCGGCGCCACCCTGCGGCACCTGCGCAGCGAGCGCATCAACTGGCGTTTCGCGCTTTTCATCCTCGCCGCCGGCCTGCCCGGCGTCTGGCTCGGCACCCAGCTCATCCTGCAGGTGCCGGAGGCCTGGGCGCGGGCGGCGCTGGGCCTGCTCACCCTGGGCCTGGGCATCTATTCCTGGCGGCGACCGGCGCTGGGCCAGGTCGCCGACCTGCGCAACACCCATCGCGCCGGCCTGCTGATCGGCGGCGGCGCCCTGTTCCTGATCGGCATGCTCAATGGTTCGCTGACTTCGGGCACCGGCCTGTTCGTGACCCTCTGGCTGGTGCGCTGGTTCGGTCTCGACTACACCCGCGCGGTGACCTACACGCTGATCCTCGTCGGCCTGTTCTGGAACGGCACCGGCGCCTGGTTCCTGGCCCAGCAGGCGCCGGTGCGCTGGGACTGGCTGCCGGCGCTGCTGCTGGGTTCGCTCATGGGCGGATACCTCGGCGCGCACCTGGCGCTGAAGCACGGCAACCGGCTGGTGAAGCGCAGCTTCGAGGTGCTGACGGTGCTGGTCGGCGCCAAGCTGCTGTTCGATGCCTGGCCCCTGCTCATGGCGGGTGCGCCGGCATGACCGACGCCGCGCTGGAGATGATCTTCCGCACGCAGGCGGCACGGCTGTGGCAGTCGTTCGCGGCGGACTGGCAGGTGTTCGTCCTCGCCGGCGGGCGGACTCCGGACCGGGCCGCGGCGCTGGCGTCGCCCGCTCTGACCGCGTTGCTGCTGCCGCTGCACACCCTGAAGGGGTCGGCGCTGGGGCTGGACCGCCTGCCGCTGGCGCAGGCCTGCCATGACCTGGAGTCGACGCTGGCGGCCTGGCGGCAGGCGCCGGATGCGGAGTCATGGGCGGCGCTGGTCGCGGTCGAGTCGCTGCTGCGGCCGCAATGGCTGGCGGCGGCCGGGCTGGTTGCCGGGGCCACCACCGCAGGCGGGCCG
>NZ_PTQZ01000142.1 GCF_002943415.1 Amnimonas aquatica
AACAGCCAGGCCTGCGCGTTGCGACTGACGCTGGCGCGCCTGGATGACCTGAAATTCCTGAACACCTACCGGCCCGGGCAGCCTTTGCCCTGCGAGGACTGATCATGCGTGACTACGATGCCATCCTGTTCGGCGCCACCGGCTTCACCGGACAGCTGACGGCACGTTATCTGGCCACGCAGGAGCAGCCGTTGCGCTGGGCCATCGCTGGGCGCGACATCGGCAAGCTGAATGCGCTGCGCGCCGAGCTGGCCGAGCAGGGGCGCTACCTGCCTGATGTCCTGCTGGCCGACAGCAAGGCACCGGATTCGCTCGCGCTGCTGGCACGGCAGACACGTGTGATCATCAGCACGGTGGGGCCGTACCTGCTGCATGGCGAACCGCTGGTGGCCGCCTGCGTGGCCGAAGGCACGGACTATGTCGATNGCATGCGCAGCCGCTATAACGAGCCGGCGCGGGCCGGCGGCACGCGCATCGTGCACTGCTGCGGCTTTGACAGCATTCCGCATGACCTTGGCGTGTACTACACGCTGCGCCTGCTGCAGGACCGGCTGGGTGGCGAAGCGCTGGGCACCGCCGTGGTCGATGTCACCGGTATCGTGAAGGCGCATGGAGATTTCTCCGGCGGCACCTGGCAATCCGCCATCAATGCCATGTCGCGCGCCGGCGCGCATGTCCGCGAGCAGCGCGAACAGGACAGGCTGGGCAAGGGTGGCGGACGCCGTGTGCGCGCAGGCAGCATGCGCCCGCGTCGTGATGGCAGCGACTGGACCGCGCCGCTGCCGACCATCGATCCGCAGATCGTGCTCGCCAGCGCGCGCGCCCTGCCCTTCTACGGCCGTGAATTCAGCTACAGCCATCGCGTCGCGGTGGGCTCGCTGTCCAGGCTGGCGCTGGGTGCGGCGGGCGTGGCTGGCATCGTCGCAGGTGCCCAGTTCGGCCCGACGCGGCGCATGCTGGAGAAAGTGCGCCGATCCGGCGACGGGCCCTCTCCGGAGGCCAGGGCCTCGCACTGGTTCCGGGTCAGGTTCTCGGCCACGGTGAAATTGCCCCAGACGGGTGAAAAGACCCTGCAGACCGAGGTTTCCGGCGGTGACCCCGGGTATGACGAGACTGCCAAGATGCTGGCCGAGAGCGCGCTGAGCCTGGCTTTCGGCGGTGCACAGCTGCCGCAGGCGGCGGGGGTGCTGACCCCGGCGCTGGCCATGGGTGATGTGCTGCTGCGCAGATTGCAGCGCGCGGGCCTGTGTTTCCGCGAGCTGTCCGAGGCATAGGCCTCGGGTGTGTGGCGGGCATGGCCTGCGCCGGCCCGCCAGCGGCGTTCAGGGCTTCTGCCCGCCCTGCTCCACGCCAGCCCCGGTATCTACACCGGGCCCCGGCTGTTCCAGCCACTCGCGCCAGATCGCCATCACCACCGCCAGGATCACCGGGCCGATGAATAGGCCGATCATGCCGAAGGCGGTGAGGCCGCCAAGCACGCCGAACATGATCAGCAGGAAGGAAATCTGGGTCGCCGAGGAGATCACCAGCGGCCGGATGATGTTGTCCACCGAGCTGACCACGGCGGCGCCCCAGATCGCCAGTCCGATGGCCGGCAGGGTCTCGCCCGAGGCCAGCAGCCACAGCGACACGCCGCCCCACGCGAAGGGCGTGCCGAACGGGATCAGCGCGATCAGGAAGGTCAGCACGGTCAGGAACACCGGGTTGGGCGCGCCGGCCACGGCATAGCCGATGCCGGCCAGCGCCGCCTGCGCGACGGCGGTGAGCACGATGCCGAACACCACGGCCTGGGTCATGTCGCCGGCGGCCTTGAGATAGCGCTCGCCGTGGCCGGGCGTGACCTGCGCCAGCGCCAGCCTGATCTGGCGCACCAGCGCGAGGCCGTTGCGGTAGAAGAAGAAGGCGGTAAAAACGGTGAAGGTCAGCTTGGCGGCGTTGCGGGTGATGCCGCCGGCCAGCATCTTGGCCTGCACCAGACCGACATTCAGCACCCCGCGCAGGCTTTCCTTGAGCGCCGCCGGGTTGTCATGCGCCACCGCCCAGAGCTCTTCCAGCTCGCGCACCAGCCAGGGCGCGTAGTTGTTCAGCTGCGGCGGCAACGGCAGCGCATCCTGCGCCAGGAACTCGCTCAGGTGCGCGTAGATGCTGCGCACCTCGGCCTGCAGCATGACCAGCATCCAGGCCAGCGGGCCGACCAGGGTCAGCGTCAGCAGCCCGGTCATGATCACGGCGGCCAGGTTGTGGCGGTTGCCGACCGCCTTCAGCAGGCGGCGGTACAGCGGCCAGGACACGAACACGAGGATGGCCGCCCAGGCCATGGAGATGAAGAACGGACTGAGCACGGCGTAGGTCAGGTAGAGCAGCGTGGCCAGGCTGAGCAGCAGCAGCACGCGGGTGAGCACGGGGCTTTCGGTGGTGGTCATCGGGGGGCATCCTCGGGTGATGACCGATGCTAGCACTGCCGGCATGACGGCTGTGCAACCGTGCGGCTGGCTGGCGCACAAAAGCGCAGGCCCCGGCTCCTTGCGGAGACCGGGGCCTGCGATTTCGCGCGGACCGGCAGCAAAATGCCGCCCGTCGTGGCGTCGGATCACTCGAAGTTGAAGTGGTCCGCGTTCAGCTGCATCAGCGACTTGGTCGGCTTCAGCATGGTTTCGGCGTGCGACTTGGTACGCGGCAGCAGACGCTCGAAGTAGAACTCGGCGGTCTGGATCTTGGCCTGGTAGAACGCCGGTTCGTCGTTGCCGCCCTTCTCCAGCTTCTCGAAGGCGACGGCGGCCATCTTGGCCCAGAAGAAGGCCAGGGTGGCGTAGCCGGAGTACATCAGGAAGTCGTAGGAGGCGGTGCCGACGAATTCGCGGTCCTTGCGCGCCTGCAGCATGATGCGCACGGTCAGGTAGTTCCACTGGGTGGCGATCTTGGTCAGCTCCCAGATGAACGGACGCATCTGCTTGTTGCCGACGTGGTCGCGGCAGAACTTGGCGATGTCGGCGGTGAAGTCGCGGACGGCCTTGCCCTTAGTGGTCAGCAGCACCTTGCGGCCGAGCAGGTCGAGCGCCTGGATGCCGGTGGTGCCTTCGTACAGCGTGGAGATGCGCGCGTCGCGGGCGATCTGCTCCATGCCGTGTTCCTTGATGTAGCCGTGGCCACCGAACACCTGCATGCCGAGGTTGGCGGCTTCCAGGCCGAGCTCGGTCAGGCAGCCCTTCAGGATCGGGGTCAGGAAGCCGAGCTTGTCGTCCCAGTAGTCGTAGGTTTCCTTGTCGCCGTTGGTGATGCCGACCGCCATGTTGTCGGCGTACTGGGCGGCGAAGTAGACCATGGCGCGACCGCCTTCGGCGACGGCCTTCTGGGTCAGCAGCATGCGGCGCACGTCGCCGTGGTGGATCAGGGCGTCGGCGACCTGCTCAGGCTCCTTCTTGCCCGACAGGGCGCGCATGGAGCGGCGTTCCTTGGCGTACGGCAGCGAGCCCTGGTAGGACTGCTCGGCGTGGGCCACGCCCTGGATGGCGGTGCCGATGCGCGCGGTGTTCATGAACGTGAACATGCACTCCAGGCCCTTGTTCGGCGGGCCGATCAGGTAGCCGGTGGCCTCGTCGAAGTTGATCACGCAGGTGGCCGAGGCGCGGATGCCCATCTTGTGCTCGATGGAGCCGGCGGCGACGGTGTTGCGGTCGCCGGTGGTGCCGTCGGCGTTGGCGATGAACTTCGGCACGATGAACAGCGAGATGCCGCGGGTGCCGGCCGGCGCGTCCGGCAGGCGGGCGAGCACGATGTGGATGATGTTCTCGGCCAGGTCATGTTCGCCGGCGGAGATGAAGATCTTGGTGCCGGTCAGCTTGTAGCTGCCGTCGGGCTGCGGTTCGGCCCTGGTCTTGACCTGGCCGAGGTCGGTGCCGCACTGCGGTTCGGTGAGGCACATGGTGCCGGTCCAGCGGCCTTCCACCAGCGGCGGCAGGAAGGTGGCCTTCTGGCCCTCGTCGCCGTGCAGCATGATGGTGTTGATGCAGCCGATCGACAGGCCCGGGTACATGGTGAACGACCAGTTGGCCGTGCCCATCATTTCCGAACGGAACAGGCCCATGGACATGGGCAGGCCCTGGCCGCCGAACTCGGCCGGGTAGTTCAGGCCCTGCCAGCCGCCGGCGACGTACTGCTCGTAGGCTTCCTTGAAGCCCTTGGGCGTGGTCACTTCACCGTTGTTGAAGTGGCAGCCTTCCTCGTCGCCCGGCTGGTTCAGCGGCGCCAGCACCTGTTCGCAGTACTTGGCGGCTTCTTCCAGAATGGCATCGACCAGATCCGGGGTGGCCTCTTCGCCGCCCGGCAGATTGGCGTAATGCTTCGGGTAGTCGAAGACTTCGTTCATCAGGAAGCGCATGT
This sequence comes from Amnimonas aquatica, assembly GCF_002943415.1. GTDB lineage: Bacteria > Pseudomonadota > Gammaproteobacteria > Pseudomonadales > Moraxellaceae > Perlucidibaca > Perlucidibaca aquatica_A. The sequence goes on from NZ_PTQZ01000142.1 coordinate 4,381, forward strand.
CGCGCAGGGGAGCCTTGTAGCTCGGCATGATCATCACCCTGGTCGGTTGGTGGATTACGGGAGGCTTTATAGCCAAATTGCCGGCGTCGAGGCATTGGCACAATTCAGCCAGCATACCGTCATCAGGGTGAATAGAACCGCTGTCGGATCAGGCTTCGCGACGACCGGTCGACCATTCGTGCCGCCGGAAAATTACAAAAAATTCGTTGATGTGCCATTTGCACGCAATGTACGGTCGGTGACTTTCCTGCACAGCGAGTCACCGCCATGGCCCTTTCGCGACTGCCATCCGTCCCGCAGGCCGCCCTGCGCCGCTCCCTCGGCCTCGCCGGCCGCGTGCGCCTGACGCTGGGCTTCGGGCACATCCCGCTGGCGACGCTGCAGCGCCGCTACGAGAAGCCGGCGTCGCGCTATCTGGTGATCGATGGCACCCGGGTACACTACACCGACGAAGGCGAAGGCCCGGCGCTGGTGCTGCTGCACGGTGTCATGGCATCGCTGCACACCTGGGACGGCTGGGTCGACGCGCTGGCGGGGCACTTTCGCATCATCCGCGTCGACCTGCCCGGTTTCGGCCTGACCGGTCCCCTGGCCAGCGGCGAGTACACCCCGGAATACGC
>NZ_PTQZ01000143.1 GCF_002943415.1 Amnimonas aquatica
TACGGTTGAGGGTTCGTGCATTAGGTGCCTGGCGATGACCTACTTTCACATGGCGAATGCCACACTATCATCGGCGCGGAGTGGTTTCACTTCTGAGTTCGAGAAGGGATCAGGTGGTTCACACTCGCTATGGTCGCCAGGCAATTCGGCGGACCTGACTGCTTTCGCAGCCGTCCAAATTCGTGATTCGAGTCTTTGTCTGCAAGAGAACGCGTCAAGCGCTTTGATCTTCAGCGTATCCCGGCCTGTCGTTGCCTTTGGCAACAGACTGCTTGGGTGTTATATGGTCAAGCCTCACGGGCAATTAGTATTCGTTAGCTTCACGCATCACTGCGCTTCCACACCGAACCTATCAACGTCCTGGTCTCGAACGACCCTTTAGGGAGCTTAAAGCTCCAGTGAGACCTAATCTTGAGGTGGGCTTCCCGCTTAGATGCTTTCAGCGGTTATCCCTTCCGTACATAGCTACCCGGCAATGCCACTGGCGTGACAACCGGAACACCAGAGGTACGTCCACTTCGGTCCTCTCGTACTAGAAGCAGCTCCTCTCAAGTCTCAAACGCCCACGGTAGATAGGGACCGAACTGTCTCACGACGTTCTAAACCCAGCTCGCGTACCTCTTTAAATGGCGAACAGCCATACCCTTGGGACCTGCTTCAGCCCCAGGATGAGATGAGCCGACATCGAGGTGCCAAACACCGCCGTCGATATGAACTCTTGGGCGGTATCAGCCTGTTATCCCCAGAGTACCTTTTATCCGTTGAGCGATGGCCCTTCCATACAGAACCACCGGATCACTAAGACCTACTTTCGTACCTGCTCGGCTTGTCGGCCTCGCAGTTAAGCGCGCTTGTGCCTTTACACTAACCTCACGATTTCCGACCGTGATTAGCGCACCTTCGTGCTCCTCCGTTACTCTTTAGGAGGAGACCGCCCCAGTCAAACTACCCACCAGACATTGTCCCCACCCCCGATAAGGGGGCTAGGTTAGAACCTCAACGTTACCAGGCTGGTATTTCAACGTCGGCTCCATGCGAACTAGCGTCCGCACTTCAAAGCCTCCCAGCTATCCTACACAAGTAAAATCAAAGTTCAATGTCAAGCTGCAGTAAAGGTTCACGGGGTCTTTCCGTCTAGCCGCGGGTAAACGGCATCTTCACCGCTATTTCGATTTCACTGAGTCTCTGGTGGAGACAGCGCCGCCATCGTTACGCCATTCGTGCAGGTCGGAACTTACCCGACAAGGAATTTCGCTACCTTAGGACCGTTATAGTTACGGCCGCCGTTTACCGGGGCTTCGATCAAGAGCTTCGCTTTCGCTAACCCCATCAATTAACCTTCCGGCACCGGGCAGGCGTCACACCCTATACGTCCACTTTCGTGTTTGCAGAGTGCTGTGTTTTTAATAAACAGTCGCAGCGGCCTGGTTTCTGAGGCTGCCATGCGCTTACGGGGCAAGCCCTTCACGCGCAGCAGCGCACCTTCTCCCGAAGTTACGGTGCCATTTTGCCTAGTTCCTTCACCAGAGTTCTCTCAAGCGCCTTGGTCTTCTCGACCTGACCACCTGTGTCGGTTTCGGGTACGGTTACTCACTATCTGAAGCTTAGAGGCTTTTCTTGGAAGCATGGCATCAGTAACTTCAGTCCACGTGGGACCTAGTCTCAGTTCTCAGCATTAAGACTCCGGATTTGCCTAGAATCTCTGCCTACAACCTTTCTCCGGGACAACCAACGCCCGGTATACCTAGCCTTCTCCGTCCCCCCATCGCAATAATGAGTAGTATCGGAATATTAACCGGTTTCCCATCGACTACGCTTCTCAGCCTCGCCTTAGGGGCCGACTCACCCTGCGCCGATTAACGTTGCGCAGGAACCCTTGGTCTTTCGGCGTGGGGGTTTTTCACCCCCATTATCGTTACTCACGTCAGCATTCGCACTTCTGATACCTCCAGCATGCTTCTCAACACACCTTCAACGGCTTACAGAACGCTCCCCTACCACGCACACAGAGTGTGCATCCGCAGCTTCGGCTCCTGGTTTGAGCCCCGTTACATCTTCCGCGCAGGCCGACTCGACTAGTGAGCTATTACGCTTTCTTTAAAGGGTGGCTGCTTCTAAGCCAACCTCCTAGCTGTCTATGCCTTCCCACATCGTTTCCCACTTAACCAGGAATTTGGGGCCTTAGCTGGCGGTCTGGGTTGTTGCCCTCTTGACGATGGACGTTAGCACCCACCGTCTGTCTCCCGGATATTACTCCACGGTATTCGGAGTTTGCATCGGTTTGGTAAGTCGAGGTGACCCCCTAGCCGAAACAGTGCTCTACCCCCGTGGGTATTCGTCCGAGGCGCTACCTAAATAGCTTTCGGGGAGAACCAGCTATCACCGAGTTTGATTAGCCTTTCACCCCTATCCACAAGTCATCCCCTGGCTTTTCAACGACAGTGGGTTCGGACCTCCAGTGCCTGTTACGGCACCTTCATCCTGCTCATGGATAGATCACTCGGTTTCGGGTCTACTCCCAGCAACTAGACGCCCTATTAAGACTCGGTTTCCCTACGGCTCCCCTACACGGTTAACCTTGCTACTGAGAATAATTCGCTGACCCATTATACAAAAGGTACGCAGTCACCCCACGAAGGGGCTCCCACTGCTTGTATGCACACGGTTTCAGGTTCTATTTCACTCCCCTCGCCGGGGTTCTTTTCGCCTTTCCCTCACGGTACTGGTTCACTATCGGTCAGTCAGGAGTATTTAGCCTTGGAGGATGGTCCCCCCATATTCAGACAGGGTTTCTCGTGCCCCGCCCTACTTGTCCCAGACTTAGTTCCACACCATCGTTTTCGTGTACGGGGCTATCACCCACTATGGCGCCACTTTCCAGAGGCTTCCACTAACGCTGATGCTAAAGACTGGAGGCTGGTCCGTGTTCGCTCGCCGCTACTTACGGAATCTCGGTTGATTTCTGTTCCTAGGGGTACTGAGATGTTTCACTTCCCCCCGTTCGCCTCATTAACCTATGGATTCAGTTAATGATACGCGGGCATTGACCCCGCGTGGGTTTCCCCATTCAGACATCTCCGGATCAAAGGTTGTTTGCCACCTCCCCGAAGCTTTTCGCAGGCTACCACGTCTTTCATCGCCTCTGACTGCCAAGGCATCCACCGTGTGCACTTAGTCACTTGACCATATAACCCCAAACAGTCTGCCTGGATTTGCATCCAAACATTCCGATTCAAGGTCCGATCAACGCCTAAAGTACCAAAGTCGCTTGACTCAGTTCTCTATTTGAAGAATCGCATTTCTGCGATTCCCAGACTCGAATTCACTTTTTAAAGAACATGCTGCCGGTCATCCCGGTCAACATTCAGATTTTCTTTCGAAAACCCAGACATCAATGGTTCTACCATTCATGTCTGAACTCTCTCGCTTCGCTCACAACCGCTTTCACGACTGAGTGGTGGAGCCAGTCGGGATCGAACCGACGACATCCAGCTTGCAAAGCTGGCGCTCTCCCAGCTGAGCTATGGCCCCGCATTCGCACCGCAGACCGTAACTTAGTGGTGGGCCTGACAAGATTTGAACTTGTGACCCCACGCTTATCAAGCGTGTGCTCTAACCAACTGAGCTACAGGCCCTCTAAGCCCGGGTAACGCTTATTTAGTCAAACAACTTGTTGTGGGTTCTTGCAGAAGAAGTCATCGAATTCGATTAAGGAGGTGATCCAGCCGCAGGTTCCCCTACGGCTACCTTGTTACGACTTCACCCCAGTCATTGACCACACCGTGGTAAGCGCCCTCCTTGCGGTTAAGCTACCTACTTCTGGTGCAGTAAACTCCCATGGTGTGACGGGCGGTGTGTACAAGGCCCGGGAACGTATTCACCGCGGCATTCTGATCCGCGATTACTAGCGATTCCGACTTCATGGAGTCGAGTTGCAGACTCCAATCCGGACTACGATCGGCTTTTTGAGATTAGCGTACCCTCGCGGGCTAGCAACCCTTTGTACCGACCATTGTAGCACGTGTGTAGCCCTGGCCGTAAGGGCCATGATGACTTGACGTCGTCCCCGCCTTCCTCCGGTTTGTCACCGGCAGTCTCCCTAGAGTTCCCACCATTACGTGCTGGCAACTAAGGACAAGGGTTGCGCTCGTTGCGGGACTTAACCCAACATCTCACGACACGAGCTGACGACAGCCATGCAGCACCTGTGTTCCGATTCCCGAAGGCACCCCCGCGTCTCTGCAGGGTTCCGGACATGTCAAGGCCAGGTAAGGTTCTTCGCGTTGCATCGAATTAAACCACATGCTCCACCGCTTGTGCGGGCCCCCGTCAATTCATTTGAGTTTTAGTCTTGCGACCGTACTCCCCAGGCGGTCTACTTAATGCGTTAGCTGCGCCACTAAAGGATCAAGTCCCCCAACGGCTAGTAGACATCGTTTACGGCATGGACTACCAGGGTATCTAATCCTGTTTGCTCCCCATGCTTTCGCACCTCAGCGTCAGTGTTAGGCCAGAAGGCTGCCTTCGCCATCGGTATTCCTCCAGATATCTACGCATTTCACCGCTACACCTGGAATTCTACCTTCCTCTCCCACACTCTAGCCGTACAGTTTTGAAGGCAATTCCCAGGTTGAGCCCGGGGATTTCACCTCCAACTTATACAACCGCCTACGCGCGCTTTACGCCCAGTAATTCCGATTAACGCTTGCACCCTCTGTATTACCGCGGCTGCTGGCACAGAGTTAGCCGGTGCTTATTCTGTGGGTAACGTCACTGCTCAAGGTTATTAACTAAGAGCCATTCCTCCCCACTTAAAGTGCTTTACAACCCGAAGGCCTTCTTCACACACGCGGCATGGCTGGATCAGGCTTTCGCCCATTGTCCAATATTCCCCACTGCTGCCTCCCGTAGGAGTCTGGACCGTGTCTCAG
>NZ_PTQZ01000144.1 GCF_002943415.1 Amnimonas aquatica
CGAGGCCCAGCGCACCGACCGGCGCGATGCCGCCGTGGCGCGCATCAACGCCTACCTGGACACCGCGCGCTACGCCTACGCCTACCTGTTCTTCACCGAGCGCAAGCCGGGCGTGCGCGCGCTCGAGGACCGCCAGACGCAGGTGCGCGACTACTACAACGTCGCCGTGCGCCAGGCCATGGCGGCGATGTTCGACTACTACCGCGGCCGGCCGCCTGCGCCGGAAGACGAGCATGGCACCTTCAGCCTGGAGGTCGGCCGCTGGCAGGTGGTCGGCCGCCTGGAGGATGTCCGCCTGGCGCAGGGGCGGGCGCTGCCGAAATCGCTGATCCCGGCGCCATCGCTGGCCTTCGCCGGGCTGCGCAACCAGTACCGGCGTGACGGCATCGGCGGCGAGCTGGTGGCGGCCACGTCGCACAGCGTGGTGAGCAGCCGCGAGGATACGCGCGCCTGGCGGGAGATGCCGTTCCCGGCCATCACTGCCGTGCTGCGCTTTCCCGGCGACTTCCTGGCCGANCGACCCCTATCGCCAGGACACCGTCGATGTCGCCGGTTCCCGGGTGCCGCTGGCGGCCGACTTCACCGCCGCCTACGGCCTCTGGCTGGCGCGCTCCGGCTTCGCCCGCCAGGCGCTGCTGACCCTGCTGGGCAAGGGCGACGTGCTCGAGAGCCCGCACGTCTATCTGCTGCAGCCCTACGACCCGAACCGTCGCATCGTGATCATGCTGCACGGTCTGGCGAGCAGTCCGGAGGCCTGGATCAATGTTGCCAACGAGGTGCTGGGCGACGAGGTGCTGCGCCGCAACTACCAGATCTGGCAGGTCTACTACCCGACCAACCTGCCGCTGCCGCTGAACAACGTGGCCATCCGCGAGGCCATCACGAAGACGCTGGCGCACTTCGATCCGGCCGGTACCTCGGTGGCCAGCCGCGACATCGTCATGGTCGGCCACAGCATGGGCGGGGTGCTCGCGCGCCTCATGCTGTCATCGTCCGGTGACCAGGTCTGGGACGGCATCATGGGGCGCTTCGACATTCATGGTTCGCGGCTGCGCAAGGCCCGCCAGGAGCTGGATCCGCTGCTGCGCTTCGAGCCGCTGCCGCAGGTGACGCGGGCGATCTTCATCGCCGCGCCGCACCGGGGAACGCCCTATGCCGAGCGCCGCGTGGCGCGCTGGATCTCCGGCATGGTGCGGCTGCCGGTATCGGTGCTGGGGCGCTTCAAGGAGCTGACCCAGCTGCTGGTCGACCCGCACGGCGCGGCACCGGCGGCGCTGGACCGCTCGCTGACCAGTATCGACAACCTCAGCAACCAGTCGCCATTCGTGCAGGCCGCCGCCGACCTGCCGATCTCGCCGCGCGTGCGCTATCACAGCATCATGGGCAACGACACGCCGACGGTGGCGCTGGCGCTGTCCAGCGATGGCGTGGTGCCCTACAGCAGCGCCCACCTGGAGGGTGCTGCGTCGGAGAAGGTGGTGCCGTCCTGGCACAGCGTGCAGGAGACGCCGGAGGCCATCCTGGAAATACGCCGCATCCTGCACGAGCACATCGCCGCCGGTTCTTGACGTGCCTCCCGGGGCGGCGCTGTCAGCCCGAGCGGGGGCAGCGGCGTTGCTGACCGGCAGGGCAGGTCCGGCACCGGCATTTCCCCGATGCCGGTGCCGGGCGGGAACTGTCCGGCGGGCCCCGCGCCGCGGTGAAAACTGCGCCTGCGCGCTTTTTGCCGCCGGCCGGCCTTGTTTGCGCCCCGGTCGGGCCGCTACCATTGCGCGTTATTCCTCAAACAGCCGCAGCATGACGTGGAGAGTCGCATGATCATTGGCAGCCTGGTGGCGCTGGCCACCCCCATGAATACCGATGGCACGGTGGACTGGGATGCCCTCAAGCGACTGGTCGAATGGCACGTGGCCGAAGGCACCCACGGCATCGTCGCGGTCGGCACCACCGGCGAATCTGCCACGCTCGATGTCGAGGAGCACCTGCAGGTCGTGCGCACGGTGATCGAGGTGGCGGCGGGGCGCCTGGCGGTGATCGCCGGCACCGGCGCCAACTCCACGCGCGAAGCCATCGAGCTCACCGGCGAGGCCGCCAAGCTCGGCGCCGACGCTGCGCTGCTGGTCACCCCGTACTACAACAAGCCGACCCAGGAAGGCCTGTACCAGCACTACAAGGCCATCGCCGAGGCGGTGAACCTGCCGCAGATCCTCTACAACGTGCCCGGCCGCACCGGTGTCGACATGCTCAACGCCACGGTCGCGCGCCTGGCCGGCCTGCCCAACATCGTCGGCATCAAGGACGCCACCGGCAACCTCGAGCGTGGCGAGGAACTGATCCGTCTGGTGGGTGACCGCATGGCGGTCTATTCCGGCGATGACGCCACCGCCATCGAGCTGATCCTGCTCGGTGCCAAGGGCAATATCTCGGTTACCGCCAATGTCGCCCCGGGCGTCATGGCCGAGGCCTGCGAGGCCGCCCTGGAAGGCGATGCCGAGCGCGCCCGCGCGCTGACCGGCAGTGTGGCGCAGCTGCACGATGTGCTGTTCATCGAATCCAACCCGATCCCGGTCAAGTGGGCGCTGGCGGAAATGGGGCGCATCGGCCTCGGTATCCGCCTGCCGCTGACAGTGCTGGCCGAAGATGCCCGGCCGCGCGTGCGTGCCGCCCTGCAAGCCTCCGGAGTGCTCTGATGCGTCGTCTGCTCGTGGCTGTTGTTGCCGTGACCCTGCTGCCCGCCTGCGGCAGCTTCTTCCGTGACCGCAGCCTGGACTACGTCAAGGCCGAATCCACGCCGCCGCTGATGCTGCCGCAGGATGTCGACACCCGTCCGATCAAGCCGCTGTATCCGATTCCGCCGGCCTCCGGCAAGCCGGTCAGCGAGCCGGCCAAGGCCCCGTTCCCGCCCGGCATGAAGGGTGTGCAGGCCGCCGAGCTGCCGCCGCTGCCCAATGCCCCCGGCCGTCTGCCGGTTAAGCTGGGCACCGACGGCAACGGCGTGCCCGAACTGCGTGTGGTCGGCCCCCGCGAACGTGTCTGGGACGAGCTGGCGCGCGCGCTGCAGGGCGCCGGCGCCAACATCAAGGACCGCAACCAGTCGCTGGGCCTGGTCGACATCGAGGTGGCCAAGGAGGCCTACCAGGTGCGCATGGTCCGCGCCACCGAGGCTTTCGTGATCAACGTGCAGCGTGACGACGACACGCTGGCGCCGGTCAGCGTCGCCCGCAACGTGCTGGCGGCGCTGCAGTCCCGCTGGCCCGCCACCAGCGCCGACCGGCCCTGAGACATTCAAGAGATATCCGGAGAACGACCCCCATGGAAAAGCGCGAGCTGCTGTACACCGGCAAGGCCAAGTCCGTCTACGCCACGGACGATGCCGATCGCGTGGTCATCCTGTACCGCAACGACACTTCCGCCTTCGACGGCAAGAAGGTCGAGCAGCTTGACCGCAAGGGCATGGTGAACAACCGCTTCAATGCCTTCATCATGGACAAGCTGGCCGCGGCGGGCATCGCCACGCACCACGAGCGCCTGCTGTCGCCGACCGAGTCCCTGGTCAAGCGCCTGGAAATGATTCCGGTCGAGTGCGTGGTGCGCAACTACGCCGCCGGCAGCCTGGTGCGTCGCATCGGTGTGGAGGAGGGCATCGCCCTGAATCCGCCGACCTTCGAGCTGTTCCTGAAGAACGATGCCCTCGGCGATCCGTTCATCAACGAATCGCACGCCATTTCCTTCGGCTGGGCCACCGGCGAGCAGCTGGCGGTCATGAAGACGCTGTCGCTGAAGGTCAACGAGGTGCTGTCGGCGCTGTTCCTGGCCAGCGACATGCTGCTGGTCGACTTCAAGCTGGAGTTCGGCCTGTTCCATGGCGAGATCGTGCTTGGCGACGAGTTCTCGCCGGACGGCTGCCGCCTGTGGGACCGCGAGACCCGCAAGAAGCTGGACAAGGATCGCTTCCGCCAGGGTCTCGGCGGTGTCGTCGAGGCCTACGAGGAAGTGGCAGCCCGCCTCGGCGTCACGCTCGACTGAGCCCGCCGGCACCGGCTGCCCAGTTTTTGCGCAGCCGGTGCCTGATGTACCGTCGGGTGCTTGAGTTTGCGGTCGCGATCCGCTAAATTGCGCGCCTCCGGAGGGGTGGCAGAGTGGTTGAATGCACCGGACTCGAAATCCGGCATACGGGTCTCCCGTATCGAGGGTTCGAATCCCTCCTCCTCCGCCAGAACAGAAAGCCCGTGATCTTGAGAGAGATCACGGGCTTTTTCTTTGCCTGCGATTTCCCGACGTGCCCCCAAGACCGGATTGGTCAGATTTCGCAATACCACCGGCGCCGGCCGGGGGAATATGCGGACAGGGCGGACAATCGGGTTGCATGACATGGGTGATCAGTACCGCGGGCGATGGTCGCAGGAGCGCGGGATGCTGCCGGGCAGCGAATGCTTCCGCCCGCGGCTCGATGCTGTCGTGTTCTTCCGGGTGGGACCGCTGTTCGTCACCGACAAGCTTAGGATGCGCGCATGACCGATCTGGCTGGCAAAGTGGTGTGGGTCACCGGTGCGTCCGGCGGCCTGGGCGAAGGGCTGGCCCTTCAGGCGGCGCTGCGTGGCGCGAAGCTGGTCCTGAGCGCCCGGCGCGAGAGCGAGCTGGAGCGCGTGCGGCAGCGTTGCCCGCGTCCGCATGAAGTCGCGCTGCTGCCGCTGGACCTGGAGCGCATGGACGATCCTGCGGAAGTGGTCCGGCGTGCCGGCAGCCTGCTCG
>NZ_PTQZ01000145.1 GCF_002943415.1 Amnimonas aquatica
CTTGTCCGCCAGCATGGCGAACACGGCGTGGGTCCGCTGCCCGGCGCGCGCCGGCGGCAGCTGCTGCCAGAGGAAGCGGGCGCCGTGCGGATTGTGCCCGACATCGAGCCAGACCTCGGGACTGCCAGGGAGGCGCTGCGCCCGCCCGGGCACCGCCGCCAGCGGCAGACCGGCGCGCACGGCATCCTCGCCGATGCACAGCGCCGACACGCCGGCCAGCGCCCGCAGCGCCGCCAGAGCCACCGCCGCGTTCTCGCAGGACACACCGGGCAGCGGCAGGTCGCGCCAGGCCGGCCCGCCGGCCGGATCCGCCGTGGTGGCATGCCAGTGCCAGGTGCCGGCATCCGTCGTGAAGTCGTAGTCGCGACCCTTGATCCACTGCGGTGCCGCCAGCTTGGCCGCCTGCCCGGTCAGCACCGGCAGCGGCTCGCGCTCGCCGAACACCACCGGCGCGCCCGGCCGCAGGATGCCGGCCTTCTCGCGCGCGATCAGCTCGCGGGTATCGCCCAGCCAGTCCTGGTGGTCAAGGTCGACGCTGGTGATCACGGCCACGCTGGCATCGACCAGGTTGACAGCGTCCAGGCGGCCGCCGAGGCCGACCTCGAGCACGATCAGGTCCGGCGACTGGCGGCGGAACCACCAGAAGGCAGCCAGCGTGGTGTGCTCGAAATAGGTCAGCGACACCTCGCCGCGCACGGCCTCGACGGCATCGAGCGCGGCCACCATGTCGGCATCGGAGATCATTTCGCCGTCCAGGCAGACACGCTCGTTGAAGCGCAGCAGGTGCGGCGAGGTATAGCTGGCCACGCGCCAGCCCGCGGCACGCGCCAGCGCCACCAGCGTGGCCACCGTGGAGCCCTTGCCGTTGGTGCCGCCGACGGTGATCACCGGGGCATCGAAGCCGGTCACCCCGAGGGCGCGCGCGACCACGCCGATGCGCTCCAGGCCCATGTCGATGGCGGACGGATGGCGCTGCTCGAGAATGCGCAGCCAGGCATCAAGCGATGTAACGGTCATGACGTGAGCCCCGGCCGGCCGGCCGGTCGCCGGGGCCTGTCAGATGTGCCTGCACGGTGGCGGCCGGCCGGTCGCGGCACCCGGCGGACACCGGATGCCGGTCGGGCTCAGACCGGATAGTGGACGAACTTGGCGAGCAGCCGGAACAGCGTGTCGCGCATTTCGTGGCGGTGGATGATGATGTCCACGGCACCATGCTCGAGCAGGAACTCGGAGCGCTGGAAGCCTTCCGGCAGCTTTTGGCGCACGGTCTGCTCGATCACGCGCGGGCCGGCGAAGCCGATCAGCGCGTTGGGCTCGGCGGCGTTGACATCGCCGAGCATGGCGAGACTGGCCGAGACACCGCCGTAGACCGGGTCGGTGAGCACGGAAATGAACGGCACGCCGGCCTGCTTCATGCGCTCCAGCGCCGCCGAGGTGCGCGCCATCTGCATGAGCGAGAACAGCGCCTCCTGCATGCGCGCGCCACCGGAGGCGGCGAAGCAGATCAGCGGCAGGCGGTTGGCCAGGCAGTATTCGGCGGCGGCGACAAAGCGGCTGCCGACCACGGAGCCCATGGAGCCGCCCATGAAATCGAACTCGAAGGCCACGACCACGACGCCAAGACCGTTGAGCGAACCCTTCACGGCGACCAGCGCGTCTTTCTCGCCGGTGTCGGCCTGGGCCGCCGTCAGGCGGTCGGCATAGCGCTTGGAGTCCTTGAAGTGCAGGATGTCGGCCGGCTCCATGTCGGTGGCCAGCTCTTCGCGACCCTCGGCATCGAGCACGAAGTCGATGCGCTGGCGCGCGCTGATGCGCAGATGGTGCTGGCACTTCGGGCAGACATACTGGTTGCGCTCGACCTCGGCCTGGTAGAGCACGGATTCGCATTTCGGGCATTTGCGCCACAGGCCCTCGGGCACCGAGGCGCGGCGTTCCGTCGAGGCCTGGGCACCGACGTTGGGCAGGATACGCTCCAGCCAGGAAGAACTCATGTCAAGAAACTCCTTGCGGGCCCGCGCCCCTTGCGCGGGTCCGTGGCCTGTCAGGCCTGATCAATCGCGGCCCGCATGGGGGCCAGGATCCGGGTCAGCGCATCGGGGATGCTCGCCGGTGTGACCGCATGGTCACCGATGCATTGTACCAGCACGGAGCCGACAACAACGCCATCCGCATGGCGTGCCACGGCAGCGGCGGAAGTTGCGTCCTTGATACCAAAACCCACGCCGATGGGCAATTGCGTGACACTACGCAATTCGGCGATACGACGACTGACTGCCTCTACGTCCAAGGTAGCGGCGCCGGTCACGCCCTTCAGCGACACGTAGTAGACATAGCCGCTGGCCGCCGCCGTGATGCGGGCGGCGCGCGCCAGCGTGGTGGTCGGCGCCAGCAGGTAGATGGGGTCGATGCCGACACGGGCGAGCTCGGCCGACAGCCCCTCCGCCTCTTCCGGCGGCAGGTCGACGGTGAGCACGCCGTCGACGCCGGCGGCGGCGGCGGCATCGGCGAAGGCGACATAGCCCGTGATCTCGACCGGGTTCAGGTAGCCCATGAGCACCACCGGGGTGGCAGCGTCACGGCTGCGGAACTCGGCCACCATGGCGAGCACGTCGTGCAGGCTGGTGCCGTGCTTCAGCGCGCGCTCATGGCCCAGGGTGATGGTCGGGCCGTCGGCCATGGGATCGGAAAACGGCACCCCCAGCTCGATGATGTCGGCACCGCCGGCCACCAGCGCGTGCATGGCCGCCACGGTCACGCCGGGCTCGGGGTCACCGGCCACGATGTAGGGAATCAGGGCCTTGCGGCCACGGGTCTTGAACGACTGGAACAGCGCGGAAAGACGGCTCACGAATCAGACCTCGATGTTTTCCAGGCGGGCGACCGTCATCAGGTCCTTGTCGCCGCGGCCGGAGAGGTTGCAGATGATGATCTGGTCCTGGCGCAGGGTCGGCGCCAGCTTGCTGGTGTAGGCCACGGCATGGCTGGACTCCAGCGCCGGGATGATGCCCTCGGTGCGGGTCAGCGTGTGGAAGCCGGCCAGCGCCTCGGCGTCATCGATGGCCACGTACTCGACGCGACCGATGTCCTTGAGCCAGCTGTGCTCCGGGCCCACGCCGGGGTAGTCGAGACCGGCGGAGACCGAATGCGTCTCGATGATCTGGCCGTTGTCATCGCTCATGAGGTAGGTGCGGTTGCCGTGCAGCACGCCCGGGCGGCCGGCGTTCAGCGGCGCCGAGTGCTGGCCGGCGCCGGCGGCGATGCCGTGGCCGGCAGCCTCGACACCGTACATGGCCACCGATTCATCGGTCAGGAACGGGTGGAACAGGCCGATAGCGTTGGAGCCGCCGCCGACGCAGGCCACCAGCGCATCCGGCAGACGCCCGGCCTGGGCCAGGCACTGCGCCCTCGCCTCGCGGCCGATGACCGACTGGAAGTCGCGCACCAGCATGGGGTACGGGTGCGGACCGGCGACGGTGCCGATGATGTAGAAGGTGTTGTCGACGTTGGTGACCCAGTCGCGCATGGCTTCGTTCATGGCGTCCTTGAGCGTCTTCGAGCCCGAGGTCACCGGCACCACGGTGGCACCCAGCAGCTTCATGCGGTAGACGTTCGGCGCCTGGCGCTTGACGTCCTCGGCACCCATGTAGACCACGCACTCCAGCCCCAGGCGGGCGGCGATGGTCGCCGTGGCGACGCCATGCTGACCTGCGCCGGTCTCGGCGATCACGCGGGTCTTGCCCGAATGCTTGGCAAGCAGCGCCTGGCCGATGGTGTTGTTCACCTTGTGCGCGCCGGTGTGGTTCAGGTCCTCGCGCTTGAGGTAGATCTGCGCGCCGCCCAGCTCGCGGCTCCAGCGCTCGGCGTGGTAGAGCGGCGACGGCCGGCCGACGTACTGCGCCAGGTCGCGGTCGAACTCGGCCTGGAAAGCCGCGTCGTCCTTGAGGCGGGCATAGAGGGCTTCGAGCTCCTCCAGCGCCGCCATCAGGGTTTCCGACACGAACCGGCCGCCGTGGATGCCGAAGCGGCCGCGGGCGTCCGGGAACTGCGAATAATCAACGGACGATCTGCTCGTCATGCTGCATGCACTCCTGTCATGAAGGCTTGAATTCGGTCGGCACTCTTGATGCCTTTGGCCGCCTCGACGCCACCGCTGACATCGACCGCGTAGGGTCGGGTCTGGCGGATGGCCTCGGCCACGTTCTCCGGCGTCAGTCCGCCGGCGAGGATGATCGGTCGCGCGCCCTGCCCCGGCACCTGCCCCCAGTCAAAGCGCAGGCCGGTACCGCCCGGCAGTTCCGGGTGCCAGGCGTCGAGCAGGATGCCCGAAGCGCCCGGCCAGGCTGCCATCAGCGCGGCCACGTCCTGGCCCGGCTGCACGCGCAGGGCCTTGATCCACGGGCGGCCATGGCGGGCGCAGTCGGCTTCCGGCTCGTCGCCGTGGAATTGCAGCAGGTCCAGCGGCGCCTGCGCCAGCACCGCGTCGACCTCAGCCACGGCGGCATTGACGAAGAGACCGACGGTGGTCACGAACGGCGGCAGCACGGCCATGATGGCCGCCGCCTGCGCCGCCGTCACCGCGCGCGGGCTGGGCGCGTAGAACACGAAGCCGATCGCGTCGGCACCGGCGGCGACAGCCGCCAGGGCATCTTCGCTGCGGGTGATGCCGCAGATCTTGACCCGGGTGCGGGACGCAGCGCCGGCGGCCATGACGGGACTGGACAAGTCGGTGTTCCGTGGGGATGGGA
>NZ_PTQZ01000146.1 GCF_002943415.1 Amnimonas aquatica
GCTGGGGACCGCTGTTCCCGCTCGCCTACGGGCTGGCCGGCCTGCTCGCCCTGGCCCGTGGCGGCTCGGCCTACCGCGACAACCACTTCGAACGGGAGGCCTTCGCCGCCGACGATCCGACGCGCCGGTGAGCCCGTCCCGGATCAGCGCTTGCCGCTCAGCGACCCGAGCAGCCCGCGCAACAGCTCGCGACCGATCTTGCGGCCGACCTCGGAGCTGGCGGCGCGCGCCGCGCTCTTCGCCGCCGTTTCCCAGATCGAGTCCGGCTCGCGTGCCGGGCGCCTGGCGGCCGCCTTCGCCTCCTGTGCGGCGACCTTTTCCGCCGCTTTCTGTGTCTGCACCGCCTCTGCCTCGGCCGCCCGCTGCTCGGCCTTGACCTGCAGCTTCTCGTAGGCCGATTCGCGATCCAGCACCTGGTCGTAGCGACCGCGGAACGGCGAGCGGCTCATGACCGTCTGCCGTTCCTCCGGCGTGATGGCGCCCATGCGCGAGCGCGGCGGACGCACCTTGGCGCGCTCCACCGGCGTCGGCACCCCGCCCTCGCCCAGCGTCGACACCAGCGCCTCGCCCACGCCCAGCTCGAGGATGGCCGTGGTCACATCGAGGCCGGGCTTGGCACGGAAGGTCTCGGCGGCGGCCCGCACCGCCTTCTGGTCGCGCGGCGTGAACGCGCGCAGACCGTGCTGCACGCGGTTGCCGAGCTGACCGAGGATGGTCTCGGGCACATCCAGCGGGTTCTGGGTGATGAAATACACGCCCACGCCCTTGGAGCGGATCAGGCGCACCACCTGCTCGACCTTGTCGAGCAGGGCCTTGGGCGCGTCCTTGAACAGCAGGTGGGCCTCGTCGAAGAAGAACACCAGTTTCGGCAGGTCGGCATCGCCGCGTTCGGGCAGCTGCTCGAACAGCTCGGACAGCAGCCAGAGCAGGAAAGTCGCGTACAGGCGCGGCTGCTGGTAGAGCTTGTCGGCAGCCAGCACGTTGATGATGCCGCGACCATCCAGCGTGGTCTGCATGAAGTCTTCCAGCTGCAGCGCCGGCTCGCCGAAGAAGCGCTCGGCGCCCTGCTGCTCCAGCGTCAGCAGCGCGCGCTGGATGACCCCGATGCTCTGCTTGCTGATGGTGCCGTAGTCGCTGCCGATCAGCGCCAGGTTGTCGCTGGCGAAGCTCAGCAGCGAACGCAGGTCCTTGAGGTCGAGCAGCAGCAGGCCGTTGTCGTCGGCGTACTTGAACAGCAGGTTGAGCACGCCTTCCTGGGTATCGTTGAGATCGAGCATGCGCGTCAGCAGCAGCGGCCCCAGATCGGAGATGGTGGCGCGCACCGGGTGGCCCTGCTCGCCGAAGACATCCCAGAACACCACCGGGTAGGGCTGGACGCGGAAATCGCTCATGCCGGTCTTCGCCGCGCGCTCGGCGAGCTTGGCGTTGCCGGCATCGCCGGGCTGCGACATGCCGGCGACATCACCCTTGATGTCGGCGAGGAACACCGGCACGCCGAGGTCGGCGAAGCCCTCGGCGAGGATCTGCAGGGTGATGGTCTTGCCGGTGCCGGTGGCACCGGCCACCAGACCGTGGCGGTTGGCATAGCGGCCTTGCAGCGCGCAGGTGACTTCGCCCTGGCCGACCAGGACCTGATGGTTGCTCATGATGACTCCTTCACGGAAGCGCACACAGCAGTGGCGCCGAACGACAAAGCACCGTTTTAGCGGCAGCGAAACCGGCTTGTCAAAGCCGGTTTCGGTTATCCTTGCAGGCATCGCCAATGCCAGTCATCCGCCATGCGCTTCGCCCTGCTCGTCACCGCCGCACCTGATCAGGAAGCCGCCTTCCTGGCCTGGCGCTTCGCCGATGCCGCGCTCGCGGAAGGCCACGAGATCGTGCGCGTGTTCTTTGCCGGCGCCGGCGTGGCGCACGGCAACCTGCTGTCCACCCCGCCGCGCGACGAAACCCCGCTGACCGCGCGCTGGCAACGTCTGCAGGAAGAGCACGACATCGAGCTGGTGGTCTGCGTCGCCGCCGCCCTGCGCCGCGGCGTGGTCGACGACCTCAACGCCCGCAGCTGGGAGCTGCCGGCAGCCAATCTCGCCGTCGGCTTCCTGATCAGCGGCCTGGGCCAGCTTGCCGAAGCCCAGCTCGAAGCCGACCGCCTCGTCACCTTCCCGGGCTGAACCCGCCATGCGCCTGCTCTACATCGCCGCCACCGACCCCTACCGCGACAGCCGCGCCCAGGAACTGCTCGATGCCCTGCTGGTGGCCGCCACCTTCGGCGCCGAGGTCAGCGTGCTGTTCCAGGATGACGGCGTCTGGCAGCTGCTCGCCGGCCAGGACGGCGCGCCGCTGGGGCAGCGCTCGCTGGGCGCCCAGCTCGAGGCGCTGCCGCTGTTCGATGTCGAGCACCTCTATGTCGACCGCCACGACCTGCGCACGCGCGGGCTCGACGAGCACGACCTGCTGCTGCCGGTGACCGCGCTCGACACGCCCGACCTGGCCGGCCTGCTCGCCAGCCACGACCAGGTGATCCGGCTGTGATCAGCCCCGCCCCCGCTGCCGGAGCACGGCCATGAGCACCACCCTGCACATCCTGTTCTCCGCCGAGCTGCCGCCCGCCCTGGCGCGCCTGTGGTCCCCCGGCGACAGCCTGCTGCTGGCCGGCGCCGCCGTCACCCTGGCATTGCGGGCCCGGCCGGATGGCGGACAGCCCGCCACCGCCCTGCCCGCACCCGTGTTCGCCCTGGCCGCCGACGTGCAGGCTCGCGGCCTCGGCGAGCGCTGGCCGGCCGGCACGCCGCTGCTGGAGGCAGAGGACTGGGTGCGCCTGGTCACGCGTCACGACAAGAGCCTGAGCTGGTCATGACCGCGCCGTTCTGGGACCTGGCACGGCTCGACCGCTCGCGCTTCGACCCAGGCCTGTTCGACCCGGAAGGCTTCCTGCGCGACCCCGGCCTGTGGACGCCGGCACTGGCCGATGAAATGGCACGCTGCCTGGATCTGAACACTGGCGCCGGCCTGAGCCCGGCACACCGCGAGGTGCTGGCCGGCTGTCGCGACTTCTACAGCCGCTACCAGCGCATGCCGACCACGCGCGCGTTCGTGAAGCACCTCGGCCAGACCCTCGGCGAACCGCACGGCAGCAGCGCCGCGCTCATGGCACTGTTCCCGGACACGCCCATGCGGCTGGTGGCGCTGTGCGCAGGCCTGCCGAAGCCGCCGAACTGCTTCTGAGCAGTGACGACATCAACAGCAGGAGGCCGTGCGACATGGTCATGCGAAACATCTACAAGACCGCCGAGCACCCGTTCGCGCCCTTCGTGCGCATCCTCGGCAAGGGCAAGACCTCCAGCCGCTCGCTGACGCTGGATGAAGCCCGCCAGGCCATGGCCATGATCCTCGACGGCGAGGTCGAGGACGTGCAGCTCGGCGCCTTCCTCATGCTGCTGCGCGTGAAGGAGGAAAGTCCCGAGGAGCTGGCCGGCTTCGTGCAGGCCTCGCGCCTGTGGCTGCAGGCCCGCCGCGACCAGGCACTGGCGGATGCCGGGCTGACCGTGCCGGCGGCCGATCTGGACTGGTCATCCTACGCCGGCAAGCGCAAGCACTACCCCTGGTTCCTGCTCGCCGTCGAACTGCTGCGCCGGCACGGAGTGCGCGTGTTCATGCACGGCGCCGGCGGCCACACCATCAACCGGCTCTACACCGAGTCGGTGCTGCCCGAGCTCGGCCTGCCGGTGTGCACGAACTGGCCGGCGGCGGCGGCCACGCTGGACAGCCACGGCTTCGCCTACCTCGCGCTCGACCACCTGTGCCCGCCGCTGGGCGACATCATCGGCCTGCGCAACATCCTAGGCCTGCGCTCGCCGGTGCACACGCTGGCGCGCCTGCTCAACCCGCTGGATGCCCCGCACGTGATGCAGGCCATCTTCCACCCGGCCTACCGCGAATCGCACCAGCAGGCCGCCAGCCTGCTCGGCTACGCCAACAGCTGCGTGATCAAGGGCGAAGGCGGCGAGATCGAGCGCAACCCCGACGGGCTCTGCCTGGCGCAGCAGATCGTCGACGGCGCGCTCGCCAATGAAGAGTGGCCGGCCCTGTTCCCGCTCCGCCACGCCCCCGAGGAAGCCTTCGACCTCGGCCATTTCCTCGCCGTCTGGCGCGGCGAAGCCAGCCACGAATACGGCGAGATGGCGGTGATCGGCACGCTCGCGCTGGCGCTGCGCGTGCTGAAACGCGCCGGCAGCCAGGCGGATGCGCTGGCGCTGGCGGGCGACTGGTGGCGAACGCGCCACGCGGCCGGCTGAGCCGGGCCCGGGCGCCATGACGGAGCAGCCCTGGCAGCACTGGCGCACCCCCGAGGTGCGCGACCTGTGCTGGGCCATCGCCAGCCCGCCACTGCTGCCGGAAACTGTGGCGCCAGCGGGCGTGCGCTGGCTGACCAGCGGCGACAGCGCCCGGCATTTCACCGCCAGCGCGGACTGGCTGGCGGCGCTGGACCGTGATCCGGCGCCGCTGCTGGCACATCTGGCACACGAGCACGACCACCGGCTCGGCAGCCACTTCGAAAGCCTGCTGGCATTCTGGCTGGCCTGGCCGGACAACCCCTGCCACCGCCTGCTGGCGCGCAATGTCGCCATCCGCCGCGATGGCCGCACCCTCGGCGAACTGGATTTCCTGGTCGAGGACCGCCGGCACGGCGGCATCGAGCACTGGGAGGTCGCGGTCAAGTTCTACC
>NZ_PTQZ01000147.1 GCF_002943415.1 Amnimonas aquatica
CGCTGCGTTTCCCGTGGGTGGCCACGGCGCGTGTCAGCCGGCAGTGGCCTGACGCCGTCAGGGTCGAGATCGAAGAGAAGCAGGCGGTCGCGCGCTGGGGCGCCGATGGCCTGGTCAGCCGGCAGGGCGAGGTGTTCCGGCCGCGCGCTGCGCGCGGCACCGACATGCTGCCGGTGCTGCAGGCGCCGCGCGCGCAGGCCGGTTACGTGCTGCAGCAGTACCAGGCCATGGATGCGCTGCTGCGTCGCGTCGGCCTGCGCATCCACCGGCTGGAGCTGACGGACCGCATGAGCTGGGTGCTGACGCTGGATGGCAGTGTGCGTGTGCTGGTCGACGCCCAGGACACGCTGGCGAAGCTGGAGCGTTTCACGCTGCTGTACGACAGGCAGCTTTCGAATGAAGTGGCGAACATCGCCAGCATCGATCTGCGCTACCGCAATGGCGTGGCGATCGGCTGGCGACGGGCAGGCTGAGGCAAGGCGATGGGCACTATTTATCAGGGCAGTTGGCGGTCACCCGAGGTGACCAGGATGGAAAACATGGCGAACAACAGCGTACAGGCACCCATGATCGTTGCTGTCGATATCGGTACGTCCAAGGTCGTCTGCCTGGTCGGGCAGGTGAACCCGCTGGAGCAGACCCTGGAGATCGTCGGTGTCGGCAGCCGGCCCTCGCGCGGCATGCGCAAGGGCGTGGTGGTCAACATCGACGAGATGATGGACGCCATCCAGGGTGCGGTGTCGGAAGCCGAGCTGATGGCCGACTGCCGCATCCACTCGGCCTACATCGGCATCGCCGGCAGCCACATCGGCGGGCGCAACTCGCAGGCGGTGGTGGCCATCCGCGACGGCGAGGTGGCGCAGACCGACATCGACCGCGTGGTCGATGCCGCCAAGTCCGGCGCCAACCCGGTCGACCAGCGCATCCTGCACGTGCTGCCGCAGGAGTTCGTGGTCGACGACCAGGGCGATGTCCGCAATCCGCTGGGCATGGCCGGTGTCCGCCTCGAAGGCCACATCCACATGGTGACCTGCTCGGCCAACGCCGCGCAGAACCTGGAGAAGTGCGTGCGCGGCGCCGGCCTCGACATCGACGAGGTGATTCTCGAGCAACTGGCCTCCAGTCACGCCGTGCTCACCGACGATGAAAAGGAACTGGGCGTCTGCCTGATCGACATCGGCGGCGGCACCACCGACATCGCGGTGTTCGTGCGCGGCGCCATCCGCCACACGGCGGTGATCCCGATCGCCGGCGACCAGGTCACCAACGACATCGCCATGGCCCTGCGCACGCCGACCCCGGCGGCGGACGAGATCAAGACCCGCTACGCCTGCGTGGTGCCGCAGATGGTCGATCCCGAGCAGACCGTGAGCGTGCCCGGCATGGGCGACCGCCCGGCCCGCACCATGGCGCGCCAGACCCTGGCGGCGGTGGTGGAGCCGCGCTACGAGGAGCTGTTCAGCCTCGTGCAGTACGAGCTCGAGCGCAGCGGCTACGCCGACCAGCTCGCCGCCGGCGTGGTGATGACCGGCGGCTCGGCCAAGATCGAGGGCGCGGTGCAGCTGGCCGAGTCCATCTTCCATCTGCCGGTGCGCATCGGCATGCCCAAGTCGCTGCGCCTGGGCGGCATGGAGGAGCTGCTGCACAACCCGATCTACGCCACCGGCATCGGCCTGCTGATGTACGGCAAGCAGCGCCTGGCGGCCAGCGGTGCCGGTGCCCAGGTGCGCCGTCGCGGCGACCAGGGCGACGGCGCCGGCTTCGGCAGCATGATGCAGAAGATGAAGGGCTGGTTCGCCAGCAACTTCTGATCATGAGCCGGCCCGGGGCCGGCAAGGTGTCAAAGGCGGTCTGGGAGACCGCCTGAATACATGAGGCAGGATGCCTTCACGGCAAAAGAGAACACAAATCGGCGGAAGCCCTCCGGGGCTGGAGAAAGACATCATGACGAACATCTTCGAATTCGCGGACAACGTGCCCGAGCTGGGCACGGCTGTCATCAAGGTCATCGGCGTCGGCGGCGGCGGCGGCAATGCCGTCGAGCACATGGTCAACAGCCAGGTCCAGGGCGTTGATTTCATCTGCGCCAACACCGACAAGCAGGCGCTCACCAAGATGAACGCCAGGACCCTGCTGCACCTGGGCGACAGCGTCACGCGCGGCCTTGGTGCCGGCGCCAACCCGGAAGTCGGTCGCCAGGCGGCGGTCGAGGACCGAGACCGCATCCGCGAGTCGCTGTCGGGCTCCGACATGGTGTTCATCACCGCCGGCATGGGCGGCGGCACCGGTACCGGCGGCGCGCCGGTGGTGGCCGAGGTCGCCCGCGAGATGGGCATCCTCACCGTGGGCGTGGTGACCAAGCCGTTCCCGTTCGAAGGCAAGAAGCGCATGGACGTGGCGGAGCAGGGCATCGAAGCGCTGTCGCACCATGTCGACTCGCTGATCACCATCCCCAACGGCAAGCTGCTGCAGGTGCTCGGCAAGGTCTCGCTGGTCGATGCCTTCAAGGCCGCCAACAACGTGCTGCAGGGCGCCGTGCAGGGCATCGCCGACATGATCCTGAACCCGGGCGTGATCAACGTCGACTTCGCCGACGTGCGCACGGTCATGTCCGAGCAGGGCCTGGCCATGATGGGCACGGGCTCGGCCCGCGGCGAAGAGCGCGCGCGCATCGCCACCGAAATGGCCATCCACAGCCCGCTGCTCGATGACGTGCAGCTCAAGGGCGCCCGTGGCGTGCTGGTGTCGATCGCCGCCAACGACAGCCTGGGCCTGGACGAGTTCTCCACGGTCGGCGATATCGTCTCCGAGTTCGCCTCCGAGAGTGCCACGGTGGTCATCGGCACCATCCTCGACGAGACCCTGGGCGACGAGATCCGCGTCACCGTGGTGGCCACCGGCCTGCCCAAGGCCAGCAGCGTCGCGCGTCCGGCGCAGAGCAAGCTCGGCATGAGCCTGGTGCCGTCGGCTGCCGCCGCGGTTTCGGTGCCGGTCGCAGCGCCGGTCCAGCAGCAGCCCGCGCAGCAGCCGGTGCAGCAGGTCGCCAACGGCCAGCCGGCACCGCAGCCCGCGCACGATCCGTATGCGGACCTCGACACCCCGGCCTATCTGCGTCAGCAGAAGGTGGCTAACGGGGCGCCGCGCCGTACCGACATGAACCTGCTCAACATCCCGGCCTTCCTGCGTCGCCAGGCGGACTGAGACGCGCTGATTGAGCGGAATTGACGGCTCTGTTACGATGGCCTGAATCAGGAAATAATTTGTAACAAATGCTCAAGCAACGTACCGTCAGACAAGTCATACGCGCCAGCGGCATCGGCCTGCACAGCGGAGAGAAGGTGTATCTCACGCTGCGACCCGCGCCCGTCGACTCCGGAATCGTGTTTCGCCGCACGGATCTGGAGCCGCCGGTCGAGGTGCCGGCCCGTGCCGAGCTGGTGCGCGAGACCACCATGTCGTCCAACCTCGTGGTGGACGACGACGTGCGCGTCGGGACGGTGGAGCATCTCATGTCGGCTCTCGCGGGCCTGGGCATCGACAACGCCGTGATCGATGTCAGCGCCCCCGAGATCCCGATCATGGACGGCAGCGCCGGTCCGTTCGTGTTCCTGATCCAGGCTGCCGGCATCGTCGAGCAGGATGCGCCCAAGCGCTTCGCGCGCATCAAGCGTCGCATCGAGGTGCGCGACGGCGACAAGATCGCCGCCTTCGAGCCCTACGACGGCTTCAAGGTCTCTTTCACCATCGACTTCGATCACCCGGCTTTCCATGACGAGCACAAGTGGGCCACGGTGGACTTCTCCACCACCGCCTACGTCAACGAGGTCAGCCGCGCCCGCACCTTCGGCTTCCTGCGCGACATCGAGTACCTGCGCGCCAACAACCTGGCCAAGGGCGGCAGCATGGACAACGCCATCGTGGTCGGTGATGACGGCGTCATGAACGAGGATGGCCTGCGCTTCGAGGACGAGTTCGTGCGCCACAAGATGCTGGACGCCATCGGTGACCTGTATCTGTTCGGCACGGGCATTCTCGGTGCCTACGAGGGCTACAAGGCGGGGCATGCCATGAACAACAAGCTGCTGCGCGCCATGATGGAGCAGCCCGATGCCTGGGAGACGGTCACCTTCCCGGACGAAGGACTGACGCCGATCACCTACATCAAGGCCGATGCGGTGCACTGAAAGCGACCATGCGGTCGCTGTCTGTAACTGTTTGTAATCGCTCGCTATTTTGACAAATTGTGGAACATTTATGGTTCCACGTCGGAAACTTTGCTGTTTTTTTCATCATCCTCGTGCCTTGCCAAGGCCCGCAGTCCTTTGCTAAGTTCCGCCAATCCTAGGGAGTCTGCAACCTCCCGGAGGTGTTTCGCAGTCGCGCTGCTCAGCCTTGGCAAGGGTCTTGCTTGTCGGTTTCGGGGCAGTGGTGCGGCAGGCCTGACCAGGATGCGCAGGCGTTGCAGACCGCTGAACTCGGCGTGGCACTGGAGTTGCTGAACGAGGATGCGACTGAGGTAGCGCAGCTGACCGGCAGAGGTGGGATTGTCCGCCGCAATGGTCAGGGTGCCCTCGCGCAGAGACAGGAGCCGGCAGGAAGACCGGACCGTGGCATCGACTTGATTACGCCAGACAAT
>NZ_PTQZ01000148.1 GCF_002943415.1 Amnimonas aquatica
AAGGCTCAGAACTCTATCGTCACACGGCGCTGCAGACTGCCGCCGGCATCGCTGTAGCTATTGCGCAGCAGGCTCTCGCGGCCGCAGCTGCGGTGCACCTGACCACCTTCGAGACGCTCGACCAGACACTCGCCGGCGACGATCAAACCCACGCGCAGACTGACGCCCGGCCTGGTGTCGGCGAGCGGACTGCCTACCTGCAGCGCCGCCAGGACTGCCAGCATCAGGAGTACATGGCGCTTTTTCATGGCCTGTCTCCGTTCTGTTTTTCTTGGATCTCCCTGATACGAAAGTAACACCAGGCGGCGCCGGATATAGTGCCGGGCTGTAGGATGAAGAGGGTGTTTTGTTTACGAAACCTGCCAAAAACGACGGTTTTCTGACACATACGGTCCGTAACCCGCCGCGATGCCTCCTGAACTATCGCGCCGGGCCGGCTACAATCCGCGGATTCCAGACCTGCAGAGCCCGCCCATGCCCGCACCCGATGCCGCCACCCTCGCCCGCTGGCGCGAGGACATCCGTTTCGAAGACACCCTGCGCGGACAGTCGCTGAAGTTCAGCACCACCTGGGGCATCTTTTCGCCCGAAGCCATCGACGACGGCTCGCGCCTGCTGCTGGACCTCCTGGAGGTGGCACCGGATGCCGACTGCCTGGACATCGGCTGCGGCTACGGGCCGCTGGGCATGACGCTGGCCCGGCTGGCGCCGCAGGGGCAGACGCTGATGGTGGACAAGGACTTCATGGCCGTGGAGTACGCCAACCGCAACTGCGCGCTGAACGGCATTGGCAATGCGCGGGCCATGCTGTCGAACGGCCTGCAGCATATCGACCCGGCGCTGAAGTTCGACCTCATCCTGTCCAACCTGCCGGCCAAGGCCAGCAAGGAGCAGCATTACCTGTTCCTGTTCGACAGCCTGGCGCGGCTGAAGCCGGGCGGGCGCTTCTACGTGGTGACCATCAACGGTCTGCGCGAATTCATGGCTCGCACGCTGAAGGAAGTGTTCGGCAACTACGACAAGCTCAAGCAGGGCAAGGTCTACACCGTGGCCATGGCAGAGAAGCGCTGAAGCTGCTGCAGATGTCGCCCAGAGAAAGAGAGGGGTGGGGGAGGAAAACACGCTGGAAAGCGCTACAGTTTTCCTCCCCCACCCCTCTCTTTCTCTGGGCGGATTACTTGACCAGCTTCAGCGCGGACTGGCCGGAAGCCTGGGCGGCAGCGGCGGCCGGCGAGGATGCCAGATAGGCCAGGGCGCGCTCGGTCGAGCCCTCTTTCTCCGGGTCGTACCAGGGGCTGAAGAACGGCAGCTGCCAGGCCGCCAGCTGCAACGGGTGCGGCAGGTGTCCGGAACGGCTTTCCTTCGCCCAGCGCAGCCACAGCTTCGGCTTCCAGACACTGAACTTCTCGCCGGCGTAGCGCGGATCCTGATTCAGCAGGTGCGCGGCGCCATCGGCCCAGAGACCGATCACCAGCGGCACGGCGATGGATGCCAGGTAATAGCGCGACAGATAGCTGCCGCCAAGGTTGGCGTAGAGGTCGAAGGCCACGTTGCGGTGCTCGACCTCTTCCGCGCCGTGCCAGCGCAGCAGGTCCAGCAGCACCGGGTCGGCACCGGCGTCATCCCACTTCTTGTTGTCGAGCGCGTAGTTGCCGAGCACGCAGGTCATGTGCTCGACCGCCGCGATGATGCCGAGCCGGAACACCAGCCAGCGCCGCTCCAGCAGCTTCGGCACCTTGCGGCCGAACGGCTCGTCGGCCAGCAGCTCCTCGAACAGCCAGTCCATGATCCTGGTGTTGCGCTCGGTGTCTATGCCGTGCGCCTGCAGGTATTCGGCAATCGCACCGCCGTGGGCGCGCGCGTGCATGGCCTCCTGGCGGATGAACATCTGCATGTCGTCACGCAGCTTTTCATCTTTCACCAGCGGCAGCGCCTTGTTGTACAGGCGGCAGAACCAGAACTCGCCGGCCGGCAGGATCATGTTGATTTCGTTGATGAAGTGGCTGGCGAACGGCCGGCCGGGAATCCACTCCAGCGGGGTCTTCGCCCAGTCGAACTTGACCTTGCGCGGAATCAGCCGGCCGCGGGTGCGCGAGGCGGAATGGCCTGGCACCTGGTGCTCGGCCTCGGTGGTGGGCTTGAACAATGAGCTCATGGTGGCACCTCGCCATTCGTGACTGTCATCGTCCAGCATGCCACCACGCCTGCCGGCAGGGAATACCGTCAGGCGCCGGAATTCACCAGTTCAGCGCCTGCTGCTGCGCCGCCACCAGCTCGCGCACGCCCTTTTCGGCGAGGTCGAGCAGGGCCGCGGTCTCCTCGCGCGAGAACGGCTTGCCTTCGGCGGTGCCCTGGATTTCGATGATGCCGCCATGCTGGGTCATGACCACGTTCATGTCGGTGTCGCAGGCCGAATCCTCGGTGTACTCCAGGTCGAGCAGCGGCTCGCCCTTGACGATGCCGACCGAAATCGCCGCCACCAGGCCGGTGAGCGGGTCGTTCTTGATCATCTTCTGGTTCAGCATCCAGGTCAGCGCATCGACCAGCGCCACCGCGGAGCCGGTGATGGCCGCCGTGCGCGTGCCGCCATCGGCCTGCAGCACGTCGCAGTCGATGGTGATGGTGTTCTCGCCCAGCTTCTTCAGGTCGATCATGGCGCGCAGCGAGCGACCGATCAGGCGCTGGATCTCCAGCGTGCGGCCGCCCTGCTTGCCGCGGCTGGCTTCGCGCCCGTTGCGGGTGTGGGTAGCGCGCGGCAGCATGCCGTATTCGGCGGTGATCCAGCCCTCGCCCTTGCCCTTCAGCCAGCGCGGCACGCCGGCTTCGACGCTGGCGGTGCAGAGCACGCGGGTATCGCCGAATTCGACCAGCACCGAGCCTTCGGCGTGGCGGGTGTAGTCGCGGGTGATGGTGACGGGACGAAGCTGATCGGGCTGGCGACCGGAAGCGCGCATGGGCTGATCCTGACTGGAAGCGGTAAGATGGCGCGGAGTATACCCGCTGACCGTGCGCCCTGCCGCCCCACGAGCCTGCTGCCGCGCGCCAACGGCCCCGAAAGCACCAACCCGAGACCCCCGGCCCCGATATCACCGATCACAAGATCAAAGGTTCCGCCATGACCCAGCCCGCCATCCACTCCATGACCGCCTTCGCCCGCGCCGAGGCCCGCAGCGCCCAGGGCCTGCTCGCCGTCGAGGTCCGCTCGGTCAACAGCCGCCACCTGGAGCCGGCCTTCCGCCTGCCCGAGGTGCTGCGCGAGCGCGAGTTCGCCTGGCGCGACACCCTGCGCCAGCGCCTGGCGCGCGGCAAGGTCGAGATCGGCGTGCGCTACGAGCCGGCCAGCGGCCTGGCCGATGGCGTGGTGCTGGACCAGGAGCTGGCGCGCCAGCTGGTCGCCGCCGCCGAGGAGATCGCCGGCATGGCCCGTCATGCCGCGCCGGTCAATGCCGCCGACCTGCTGCGCGTGCCCGGCGTGCTCAAGGTCCGCGAACCCGACCAGGCCGCGCTGCTGGCCGCCGCCGACGCCCTGCTCGAAGAGGCCCTGGAAGGCTTCCTGGCCATGCGCGCACGCGAAGGCGAAGTGCTGAAAAGCCTGATCGAGGAGCGTCTGGCCGGCATATGCGATGAAGTGGAGCAGGTGCGCCAGCGCATGCCGGGCATTCTGCAGCACTACCGCGACAAGCTGCTGACCCGCCTGGCGGATGTGCGCGCCGAGCTGGCGCCGGAACGGCTGGAACAGGAAATCGTGCTGTTCGCGCAGAAGATCGATGTCGCCGAGGAGCTGGACCGCCTGCTGGCCCACGTCGCCGAGGTCCGCCGCGTACTCGCCGACGGCGGCGCGGTCGGTCGCCGGCTGGACTTCCTGATGCAGGAGCTGAACCGCGAAGCCAACACCCTGGGCTCCAAGGCGGTGACCGCCGACAGCTCGTGGTCATCGGTGCAGCTCAAGGTACTGATCGAGCAGATGCGGGAGCAGGTGCAGAATGTGGAGTGAGGGCGCCGGAACGGCCTGAACGCGACCGGGCAGCACTCAGCCCGGCGACCGGTCATCCTTCAGCGCATCCCGGGCCGCGCCCTTCATGCCCTCCAGCCGCGCCATGGTCTGGGTGCCGACCACGATCATGCGCACCATCTGTTCGAGCTGATCGGTGACCTCGGGCAGGCGCTCGCGCGGCATGTCCATGGCGCTGGCGCCGATGGCGAACACCAGCCGGGTGATGGCCTTGGCGGTCAGCGCCGGCTCGTGCAGGCCGGTGCCGTTGAGCCGCGCCAGCCGGATCAGGTCGGCCTGCAGCTCCTCTTCGAACGAACGCAGCACATCCTCGACCGCCGCCTTGAACGCCGGTGAACCCACCGAGCCTTCGCGCAGCAGGATGTGCAGCAGCTTCTGGTCGGCGTCGAGCTGCTCCATGAAGGCCTCGACCGAGCTGCGCACCACGCTGCGCTCGGCGGTGGCACGCTGGCGGGCGGCGCCGATGATCTTGCGCAGCGAGCTGCCGGCCAGCTCGATGAGCGCGACCGCCAGCTCGTCCATGTCGCGGAAGTGCCGGTAGAAGCTGTTCGGGGCGATGCCGGCCTCGCGCGTGACTTCGCGCAGGCTGAGCGATGAC
>NZ_PTQZ01000149.1 GCF_002943415.1 Amnimonas aquatica
ACTTTTGCAGTTTCCTCGGCTGTGAGTATTGAGCCTCTGCGACGAGATAGGATGCGGGGTGGCAGCCTCAGGGCGCAGGTGAGCTCATGCGTGGAGATATGCATGGCGTCGACAAAGTCTTTTACGTCATCTACGCGTAGGCCGGCTCGAACAGCCTGAATCAGTTGCTTGGCAGATCCGCGCGACAAGCTGAGGGTTGCGTGATCCGATGGGCTGACTTCGGGTGGGCGGGTTTTAGCCTGATTGTGAGAGGCGAGACTTGCTGTGTGGGTGGTCATCTAGTTAGTAGTCCTCCCAGGCGGTTTTGGCCCCAGTCTACAGGGCCTGGGATTACGGCTCAGAGCAGAGCTTGTTGTCGTATCTATTTCAGTGAGTTCGCACTTATTTCGAGAAGTCACAGCCGCCACCGATCAGGGCTGCGCGCGTCGCGCTGTGGTGCGGTGCGCGACAGGGCGGGTGGCTGCTCAGTGCGCGCGTGCTGCCGGCCAGCGAATGCAGCTCGGCGACCTCCAGCTGCTCGTCGGCGGACAGGGGCGGCAGCAGGCCGGGCAGGCAGGTGGCCATGAGCGTCTTGCCGGCCCCGGGCGGTCCGCACAGCAGCAGCGAGTGTCCGCCGGCGGCCGCGATTTCCAGTGCGCGCCGGGCCTGCGCCTGCCCGCGCACCATGGCCAGCTCGGTGTGGCCGCCGGCATGGTCCGGTGTCATGCCGGCCCCGGGGGCGGCCTCGGGCAGGCAGCGGGTGCCGCGCAGGTGCTGCACCACATCGGCCAGGCAGTCCGCACCCAGCACGCGGGTGTCGCGTGCCAGCACGGCTTCGCCGGCGTTGCCGGCGGGCACGATCAGGGCATGCCCGCGCCGGCCCGCCGCGAGGCTGGCCGAAAGCACTGCCTGGACCGGGCGCAGGGCACCGGAGAGCGCCAGCTCCCCCAGGCAGCTCAGGCCCTCCAGGCGATCGGCGGGCAGCTGCCGGCTGGCGGCGAGAATGCCGAGCGCGATCGGCAGGTCGAAACGCCCGCCTTCCTTGGGCAGGTCGGCTGGCGCCAGATTGATGGTGATGCGTTGCTGCGGAAATTCGAAACCGCTGCTGATCAGCGCAGAGCGCACGCGCTCGCGGCAGTCGCGCATGCCGCCTTCGGACAGCCCGACGATGGCGATGCCCGGCAGCCCCGGTGACAGATGCACTTCCACGCGTACCGCCGGTGCGGTCAGCCCCAGGCTGGAGCTGGTTTCCACCCATGCCAGCGTCATGCCACGCCTCCCTGAGCCGGTCTCCCGTGTTCAGGTATGGCTGCGGCGTGCGGATTTCGCCAGTCAGGACCGGGGTGTGCGGAGGCTGTCTTCCAGCGCCGTGAGCTGTGCTTCCAGGACCTTCACCTGCTGCTCCAGTGCTTCGACCTTGCCCCGCGTGCGCGAGAGCAGCGTCTGCTGGATATCGAACTCGTCGCGGGTCAGCAGATCCAGGCGTGCCAGCGCATCGCGCAGCACGATCTTGAGGTTGTCTTCCAGCTCGTTGCGCACACCGCGCAGGTTGGCCGGCAGCAGTTCGCCGAACTGCTGCCCGAGCCGGTTGATCAGGGGGTCGATGGCCATGTGCTTCTCCTGTCTGGCGGCCATTCTAACCACAACCGGGGCCTGTCGTGCTTGCCGGATCACTGACGCACCAAAATGGTGCAAATGTGGTCGAATGATTTGGTCGCAGAGGGTGTTCCGGTCCTGCTGCACCATGCTGGTGCGTGATCCGGTATCTGCTGGGCAGGGCACCAGGCCGGCCGGGACATGCTTCATGTTACATGTCGGAAACATTTTGTCCGGGGTGCGGAAGGCTAGTAAATTCAGGGCCTCCGGCGAATTTCGGCATCGGCTCCGGCCGCTGTTCCGGAGGCGCCGGGACCGACCCGGAAAAAAGTTGGCATGCCTTCTGCAATCTGCCTGGCGTAGTCCGCGATCAGATATCGCGTTACCTATCCCCAACACGATTGGAGTTGTGACCATGAAGCTGTCCAAACTGTCCCGCGCTGTTGTTGCCGCCTCCCTGCTGGCCACCGGCGCTGCCGCTCATGCCGAAATCACCACCGCTGGCTCGGTGGCGTTCACCAGTGACTACAAGTACCGCGGCATTTCGCAGACCTCCAGCGGCCCGGCCGTGCAGGGCGGCCTGACGCTGAGCCACGACTCCGGTCTGTACGCCGCGCTCTGGGGCTCCAGCATCAACTTCGCAGACTCCGGCCTCGAGCTGGATCCGTCCGTCGGCTACGCGTTCAGCGCCGGCGGCCTGGACTTCGATGTCGGCGTGCTGCAGTACGGCTACCCCGGCAGCAAGGAAGACGACCTCGCCTTCACCGAAGTCTACGGCTCGGTGGCTTACGCCGGTGCCAAGCTGGGCGTGGCCTACAGCCCGAACTTCTTCGGTGCCAGCGGCAAGGCTACCTACACCTATGTGAGCTACGGTACCGAAGTGGGCGGCCTGGGCCTGACCGCTTACGTCGGCTACCAGACCATCGAAGACAATGCCACCTACGGTGCCGAAGACTACATCGACTACAAGCTCGCACTGAGCAAGGAAGTGTCCGGTCTGACCTTCGAAGTGGCTTACATCGGCACCGACCTGAGTGACAAGGACTTCGGTGGTGATGCCACCGACAAGGACGGCAAGGTCATCGCCACGGTGTCCAAGGCCTTCTGATCCTCACCCCAACGGGTCGCCCTCCGGGGCGGCCCAACTTTCACCGAAGGAGCATGCCAACATGAAACTGGTTACTGCAGTCATCAAGCCGTTCAAGCTCGATGACGTTCGCGAGGCGCTGTCGGAGATCGGGGTGCAGGGCATCACGGTCACCGAAGTGAAGGGCTTCGGCCGCCAGAAGGGTCACACCGAGCTGTACCGCGGCGCCGAGTACGTCGTGGACTTCCTGCCCAAGGTCAAGATCGACATCGCCACCAGCGATGAACAGCTCGACCTGGTCATCGAGGCCATCAGCAAGGCTGCCAACACCGGCAAGATCGGTGACGGCAAGATCTTCGTCACGGCGCTGGAGCAGGCCATCCGTATCCGCACCGGCGAGTCCGGCGTGGATGCCATCTAACGTCATCTCAGTGCGCTGAATGGGAGAATGACCGTGAAAAAGTTTCTCGTAGCTCTGGCTTTGAGCTCGTCCCTGATGGGTGTTGCACCGTCGTACGCTGAAGAAGTGGCGGCTCCGGCCGTCGTCGAGGAAACCGTCGCTGCCGAAGTGGCTGCACCGGTTGACGCCGCTCCGGCCGAAGCCCCTGTCGAAGAGGCCGTCGCCGAAGAGGCCAAGATCGACTCCGGCGACACCGCCTGGATGCTCACCTCCACCCTGCTCGTCATCCTGATGAGCATTCCCGGCCTGGCGCTGTTCTACGGCGGTCTGGCACGCACCAAGAACGCGCTGTCTGTGCTGGCACAGGTGTTCGTGATCTTCTCGCTGATCACGCTGCTCTGGGCCATCTACGGCTACAGCCTGGCGTTCACCGGTGACGGCCTGTTCATCGGCGCGCTGGACAAGGTGTTCCTGAAGGGCATCACGCCTGACTCGATCACCATGACGCTGCCCGAGTACGTGTTCGTCGCCTTCCAGTCCGCCTTCGCGGCCATCACCGTGGCCCTGATCGTGGGCGGCTTCGCCGAGCGCATCAAGTTCAAGGCCGTGCTGATCTTCTCGGTGCTGTGGTTCACCCTCAGCTACCTGCCGATCACGCACATGGTCTGGGGTGGCGGTCTGCTGTTCCAGGACGGCGCGCTCGACTTCGCCGGCGGCACCGTGATCCACATCAACGCCGGTGTGGCTGCTCTGGTCGGCGCCTACGTGGTCGGCAAGCGTACCGGTTACGGCAAGGAACCGTTCAAGCCGCACAACCTGTCCTTCACCCTGATCGGCGCTTCGCTGCTGTGGGTGGGCTGGTTCGGCTTCAACGCGGGCTCCGCCGCTGCCGCCAACGGCATCGCCGGTCTGGCCTTCGTGAACACGATCTTCGCCACGGGCGCTGCTGTCCTGACCTGGATCGGCATCGAAGCCATCATCAAGGGCAAGGCCTCGCTGCTGGGTGCTGCCTCGGGTGCTGTCGCCGGTCTCGTCGCCGTGACCCCGGCCGCCGGTTTCATCGGCCCGATGGGTTCCATCCTGATCGGTGTGGCGGGCGGCGCTGCCGGCCTGTTCGGTGTCACTGCGCTGAAGCGTGCCCTGGGTGCCGATGACTCCTTCGATGTCTTCGGTGTGCACGGTGTCGCCGGCATCGTCGGTGCCATCCTGACCGGTGTCCTCGCCGATGCCAGCTTCGGCGGCGTGGGCCTGGCCGAAGGTGTCACCATCGCCAGCCAGGCCGTGGTGCAGATCAAGGGTGTGCTGATCACCATCGTCTGGAGCGCCATCGCTGCCTTCATCTCCTACAAGATCGCCGGTCTGCTGTCGGGTGGCCTGCGTGTCACGCCGGAAGAAGAACAGCAGGGTCTGGACCTGGTCTCGCACGGCGAGAAGGCCTACAACTGATACCAGTTGCAAGCGCTGTAGGAAAAAGGGCCCTCGCGGCCCTTTTTCTTTGTTCCCGCGAAGGGCTTCCACGGCGTGAAAAAAGCCGATTA
>NZ_PTQZ01000015.1 GCF_002943415.1 Amnimonas aquatica
GGCCGTGGCCACCGGCAAGGCGCGTCCGGGGCTGGACCGGGTCATGGCGCAGACCGGCTGGGGCGCCCTGTTCGCCGCCACCCGCTGTGCCGACGAGACCGCTTCCAAGCCCGATCCGCGCATGCTGCTGGAGCTGCTCGAGGAGCTGCGGGTGCCGGCGCGGCGCGCGGTCATGGTTGGCGACACCACCTATGACCTGGCCATGGCGGCGGCCATCGGCATGCCGTCCGTGGGCGTGACCTACGGCGTGCACGCCCCCGAGCGCCTGCTGCAGCATGGTCCGCTGGCGCTCTGCGACGACATCGATGCCTTGGCAGCTCGTCTGGCTTCGTTATAGGCTGGCGGCTTCTTTTATATGTGCGCGGTTCCGTGATCCGCGTGCCGACCTCGAGGAAGAACGAACATGGCTGACTGGGGCACCCCGCGCAGCAGTGGTCCGCGTGACTGGGCACTGGTGGAGCGTTTCCTGCTGGAGGACCTGGAAGAGCGTCGTCGCGCGCGGCGCTGGCGCTGGGCCCGGCGGGTGCTGTTCATTGCCCTGTTCGCGTTCCTGGCCTGGAAGCTGGGCTCCAGCGCCACGGTCTCGCCGGGTGCCTTCGGACCGCACACCGCGGTGATCCAGGTCGACGGCCAGATCGCCGCCGACCTGCCGGCCAATGCCGACAGCCTGATCGATGCCCTCGGCACCGCCTTCAAGACCGCCGAGGCCAAGGCCGTGGTGCTGCGCATCAACAGCCCGGGCGGCAGCCCGGTGCAGGCCGACGAGGTCTACCGCGAGATCAGGCGCCTGCGTGCCAAGCATCCGGACAAGCCGCTGTATGCGGTGATTGGCGACATGGGTGCTTCCGGCGCCTACTACATCGCGGCGGCGGCGGACAGGATCTATGTCAATCCGTCCAGCCTGGTCGGCTCCATCGGCGTCATCATGCCCGGTTTCGGCGTGCCCGAGCTGCTGCGCAAGCTGGGCGTCGAGGACCGCACGCTCACTGCCGGCGAGCACAAGAATCTGCTCAGCCCGACGCGCGCGGTCGATCCGGTCGAGCGCGAACACGTCCAGGGCGTGCTCGATGCCGTGCACCGCCAGTTCATCGCGGCGGTGAAGCAGGGGCGCGGCGAGCGCCTGCGGGTGAATCAGGACACGTTCTCCGGCTACTTCTGGAGCGGCGAGCAGGCCATCGCGCTGGGTCTGGCCGATGAGGTCGGTTCGCTGCAGTCGGTGGCGCGCGATGTGGTCAAGCAGGAGACCCTGGTCGACTACACCCTGTTGCCCAGCCCGGTCGATGCCGTGCTGCGTCGCCTGAGCGCCGAGACCGCCCGCGGGCTGGGCGCCGGCCTGCGTCAGGCGCTGGGTCTGGAACAGACCGCGACGCTGCGCTGAAGTACGCTCCGGCGACCTCTGCCGGCGCTTCGTCGTGACCGCGCGGCACCAGTGACGGCGCGGCTTTCCGCCGTGCCGGCGGGCGCCGAATGCCGCTGCATTTCCCCTTTGACAGGGGCAGGTCGAGTCCGTATGATCGCGCCCCTATGTCAGAAGGCACGCTTCCATCCCAGATCGAACCCGGCAAATGGGCCGACCGGGAAGCTTTGCTCGCGACTTCCGTGCCGCTGCGCCGTTTCGCGCGCCTGCTGGAGGGTGCGCTGGGCAGCGAGGGCGAGGTTGCCGTGGACTGCCGCTTCGTGCGTGACGCGCGCGGCCTGCCGCATCTGACCGGAAACCTGAGGACGACGCTGCGGCTGAGCTGCCAGCGTTGCCTGGAACCGGCCGATGTCGTGATCGACACGGCGGTCGATGTCTTCCTGCTGGCCGACGAGGCGTATGCCGAGCGGTTGAGCGAGGAAGAGGATTATGTGGTGTTCGAGGACGGTCAGCTCGACCTGCCCGGACTGCTGGAAGACGAGCTGATCCTGGCCCTGCCGCTGGTCGCCCGTCATGAAGACTGCGAGCCGCAGGTTGCGCTGAACGAGTCTCCGCTCGACGACGCGCCGGTGGCGAAGAAGGAAAACCCGTTTCAAGTCCTGGCCAGCCTCAAGCGGCCGGATGCGGAATGAAACCGAAGTGGCTGACGCCTGCTGGCGACAGCGTGTGAGAAGTGCCGGAGTAAACCATGGCCGTTCAACAGAATCGCAAGAGCCGTTCCCGTCGTGACATGCGTCGTTCGCACGACGCGCTGACCGGTCCGACCCTGAGCGTCGACCAGACCACGGGCGAACTGCACCGTCGTCACCACGTCACCAAGGATGGCTTCTACCGTGGCCATCAGCTGTTCGGTGCCAAGAACGAAGACTGATCCGCATCATGCGCATCACGCTGGCGGTTGACGTGATGGGCGGGGACCACGGTCCTGCTGTCACGGTGCCGGCATCGCTGCAGGTCCTGCGTGAAAACCAGGGCCTGCAGTTGCTTCTGGTGGGTGATGAGGCGGCCATCGGGCCGCTGATCGCCCGCGTCTCCCCCGAGCTGCGCTCGCGCCTGCAGGTCGTGCACACCGCCGAGTTCGTCACCATGGACGACAAGGTGTCGACGGCCCTGCGCATCAAGAAGCAGTCCTCCATGCGGCTGGCCGTCAATGCCGTGCGCGACGGTCAGGCCAAGGCCTGCGTCTCCGCCGGCAACACCGGCGCGCTCATGGCGGTCAGCCGCTTCGTGCTGAAAACGCATCCGGCCATCGACCGGCCGGCCATCATGGCCGCGCTGCCGACGCAGACCGGCCATGTGCACATGCTCGACCTCGGCGCCAATGTCGATTCCGAGCCGCATCAGCTGCTGCAGTTCGCCCAGATGGGTGCCCTCGTCGCCGAGGCGCTGGACGGCCATGCGCGTCCGCGCGTCGGCCTGCTCAACATCGGCGAGGAAGAGATCAAGGGCAACGAGCTGATCAAGCAGACCCACGAGCTGCTGCGCCAGTCCGGCCTCAACTACATCGGCTACGTCGAGGGCGACGGCATCTTCAGGGGCGAGGCCGAGGTCATTGTCTGTGACGGTTTCGTCGGCAATATCGCGCTGAAAAGCTCGGAAGGCGTGGCCAAGATGATGGCCGGCATGATCCGCAAGCAGATCGGTCGCAGCCTGCTCAACCGCGTGCTCGGCGCGCTTGCGCTGCCGATCTGGCGCGGGCTCCGGCACGAAATGGATCCGGGGCGCTACAACGGCGCCAGCCTGGTCGGCCTCGGCGGCATCGTGGTCAAGAGCCACGGCAGCGCCGATGCCGCCTCTTTCGCGCAGGCCCTGCGCGTCGCCGTGCTCGAGGTCGAGAAGGACATTCCCGGTCTGATCGCCCGCGAGCTGTCTCATCCGATGGTTGAAGTGTCACCTGTCGCCAGCGAAACATGACCAATTGGTCACTGGTTTACGCTACGCTTTCACCAGCGGTGGCGTGAGTCCCCCGCGCCCCTGACATTCGTCCAACCGTCATCCAAGGATCACGCATGACACGTTCCGCCTGGGTATTTCCCGGCCAGGGCTCGCAGGCCCTGGGCATGCTCGCCGACCTGGCAGCCGCCTTCCCGGTGGTGCAGGCGACTTTCGCCGAAGCTTCAGACGCCCTCGGCAAGGACCTCTGGCAGCTGGCCCAGCAGGGGCCGGAGACCGAACTCAACGCCACCGAGAACACGCAGCCGCTGCTGCTGACCGGCGGCATCGCCGTCTGGCGCGCCTGGCACGAGGCCGGTGGTCGTGCGCCGGACTGTCTCGCCGGCCATTCGCTGGGCGAGTACACCGCGCTGGTCGCCGCCGGCACGCTGTCGCTGGCCGATGGCGTGCGCCTGGTGGCCGAGCGCGGTCGCCTGATGCAGGCGGCGGTGCCGGCGGGCGAGGGTGCCATGGCCGCGATTCTCGGTCTCGAGGATGCCCAGGTCATCGCCGCCTGCGCCGAAGCGGCGCAGGGCGAGGTGGTGTCGGCGGTCAACTTCAATGCGCCGGGCCAGGTGGTGATCGCCGGCGCCAGCGCCGCGGTCGAGCGCGCCATCGTGCTGCTCAAGGCCGCCGGCGCCAAGCGCGCGCTGCCGCTGCCGGTGAGCGCGCCCTCGCATTGCGCGCTCATGCGCCCGGCGGCCGAGCAGCTGGCGGCGCGCCTGGCGGCGCTGACGCTTAACGCCCCTGTCATTCCCGTGGTGCAGAATGCCGATGCGGCGGTGGCGGCCAATCTCGATGCCCTGCGCGATGCGCTGGTGCGCCAGCTCTACAGTCCGGTGCGCTGGGTCGAGTGCGTGCAGCAGCTGTCGGCGAGCGGCGTGACCAGTTTCGTGGAAAGCGGTCCGGGCAAGGTGCTGACGGGGCTGAACAAGCGCATCGCCAAAGAGGCGGAACATTACTCGGTGGAAACCGCCGAAAGTATCAGGGCCGCGCTGGATGCGGTTTGCTAAGGTTCACGCAGGAAAGTAAGGAGCAGTCATGAGCATTGAAGGCAAGGTGGCCCTGGTGACCGGCGCCACCCGCGGCATCGGTCGCGCCATCGCACTCCGGCTCGGCCGGCAGGGCGCCGTGGTCGTCGGCACGGCGACCAGCGAGGCCGGTGCGGCGTCGATCTCGGCGGCGTTCGCCGAGGCCGGCATCAGCGGTCGCGGACTGGTGCTGGATGTCGGCAGCGCCGAAGCCATCGAGGCCGCGCTGGCGCAGATCGCCGACGAGTTCGGCACGCCGCAGATCGTGGTCAACAACGCCGGCATCACCCGTGACAACCTGATGCTGCGCATGAAGGAAGACGAGTGGCAGGCGGTGATCAACACCAACCTGACCGCGATCTTCCGTGTCAGCAAGGCCTGCCTCAAGGGCATGACCAAGGCGCGCTGGGGCCGCATCGTCAACATCAGCTCGGTGGTCGGTTCCATGGGCAACGGCGGCCAGGCCAACTACGCGGCGGCCAAGGCCGGCCTCGAGGGCTTCGGGCGCGCGCTGGCGGCGGAAATCGCCTCGCGCAACATCACGGTCAACGCCGTGGCGCCGGGTTTCATCGAGACCGACATGACCCAGGCGCTGCCGGAAGCGCAGCGCGAGAAGCTGCTGACCCAGGTACCGGCAGGCCGCCTGGGCAGCCCGGAAGATATCGCGGCGGCGGTCGCTTTCCTGGTGTCCGAGGATGCCTCGTACATCACGGGCGCCACGTTGCATGTGAATGGCGGAATGTACATGGCCTAAGGCCATGTTTTTCCAACATATGTTTACTTGAAACAACTACTTACGGTTTGGTGGCAGGCCATTCTTGCCACCCCCAGGTCGCTCCAATAAAATTGCCTGCGACTTGTCGGCAGAACCGGCATCAAAGGAGAAAAACGTGAGCACGATCGAAGAACGCGTCAAGAAAATTGTCGCCGAACAGCTGGGCGTCAAGCTCGAAGAAGTGACCAACGAAGCTTCCTTCGTGGATGATCTGGGCGCCGACTCGCTGGACACCGTGGAACTGGTCATGGCTCTGGAAGAAGAGTTCGAGACCGAGATCCCGGACGAAGAAGCCGAGAAGATCAGCACCGTCCAGTCCGCGATCGACTACGTCACCGCTCACAGCAAGCAGTAATACGCGCTGCTGACGTGAAAGGAGCCGCAGACGCGCAACGCGCTTCTGCGGCTTTTTCATGTGCGCCACGCGCACCCAGCAGGCACAGGAGGAACGATGTCCAAGCGTCGTGTAGTCGTCACAGGCATGGGGATGCTGACCGGTCTGGGCGCGTCAGTGGACAAGACCTGGTCCGGTATCGTGGCCGGCCGCAGCGGCATTGCGCCGATCACCCACTTCGATTGCAGCGCGTTCAGCACGCGCTTCGCCGGCCTGGTGCCGGACTTCGTGGTGGATGACTACATGCCCGCCAAGGAAGCCCGTCGCTTCGACGAGTTCATCCAGTACGGACTGGCGGCCGGCACGCAGGCGCTGGCCGACTCCGGCATCACGGTCAGCGAAGCCAATGCCGCGCGCATCGGCGTGGCGGTGGGCTCCGGCATCGGCGGGCTGACGACCATCGAGGGTGGTCATGCCGGCATGCTCGACGGCGGTCCGCGCAAGATCTCGCCGTTCTTCGTGCCCGGTTCCATCATCAACATGGCGGCCGGCATGCTGGCCATCCGCCACGGCCTCAAGGGTCCGAACCTGGCCATCGCCACCGCCTGCACCACGGCGTCGCACTGCATCGGCCTGGCCGCGCGCCTGATCGCCTACGGCGATGCCGATGTCATGCTCGCCGGCGGTGCCGAGAAGGCGTCCTGCCCGCTCGGTCTCGGCGGTTTCGCCGCCGCGCGCGCGCTGTCGACCCGCAACGACGCGCCGCAGCAGGCCAGTCGTCCGTTCGACCGCGACCGTGACGGCTTCGTCATGGGCGATGGCGCCGGTGTCGTGGTGCTGGAGGAGTACGAGCACGCGAAGGCGCGCGGCGCCAACATCCTGGCCGAGCTGATCGGCTTCGGCATGAGTGACGACGCCTATCACATCACCTCGCCGTCGGAAGGCGGCGAGGGCGCGGCGGCGGCCATGCGCAACGCCCTGCGCGACGCCGGCCTGAACCCGGAGCAGGTGGACTACATCAATGCCCACGGCACCTCGACGCCGGCCGGCGATGTCGCCGAGACGCGCGCCATCGAGTCGGTGTTCGGCGACCATGCGCGCCGCCTGGCGGTGAGCTCGACCAAGTCCATGACCGGCCACCTGCTGGGCGCCGCCGGCGGTGTCGAGGCCATCTTCAGCGTGCTCGCCCTGCGCGACCAGGTGCTGCCGCCGACCATCAACCTGGACAATCCGGACCCGGCCTGCACGCTGGACTACGTGCCGCACACCGCGCGCGACGCGAAGCTGGATGTGGTGCTGTCGAACTCGTTCGGTTTCGGCGGCACCAACGGCTCGCTGATCTTCCGCAGGGTGTGATGCCGGACCTGCGCATCTGGCAGGGCGAGCGGCCGGTGGCGCAGGTAGGCGCCAACGACCGCGGCCTGGCCTATGGCGACGGTCTGTTCGAGACCGTGCGCGTGACGGCCGGCCGGCCGGTGCTCATGGAGCAGCACTGGGTGCGGCTGTCCGCCGGTTGCCAGCGTCTGGGCATTCCCGAGCTGGCGTTCTGGCGCCAGGCCTGCGGCGATTTCCTCGCCGGTCGCGGCGACGGCGTGCTCAAGCTGCTGGTGACGCGTGGCGGCGGCGGTCGCGGCTACCTGGCGCCGACCGACCCGCAGCCGACGCTGCTGCTGTCCTGGCATGAGCTGCCGCCGGTGCCGGCTGCCTGGACGCAGGACGGCATCGCGGTCGGCGACTGCGGGCTGGGGCTGGCGCGCCAGCCGGCGCTGGCCGGCATCAAGCACCTCAACCGGCTGGAGCAGGTGCTGCTGCGGCGTGAACTGGCGCAGCAGCCGGGCTGCGCCGAGGCGCTGGTGTGCGACAGCGAGGGCTGGGTGGTCGAGGGCGTGGCGAGCAATGTTTTCGTGGCGCGTGATGGTGTCTGGCACACGCCGGACCTGGCCGCCTGCGGCGTCCGCGGCGTGCTCCGCGATGCCTTGCTCGACGCGCTGCTGGAGCATGAAATCGACGTGCGCGTAGCGCCGCTGCGACCCGCTGACTGCCGCGCCGCCGACGAATGGTTCTTCTGCAACAGCGTCAACGGCATCTGGCCGGTGGCGCGCTGGCGCGACCGGACTTGGCGTCCGGGGCCGATGACACGACAATGTCAGGCCATCATCGCTCCCTGGTTCGCCCGTCCATGACCCGATCCCGTTCCGCGCGCCCCCGGACCCGCCGTCGCCTGCTGCTCTGGCTGGTCCTGCTGCTGATCGCTGTGCCGGCCTACCGCATTTTCCTGCAGTCCTTCGACCTGCCGGTGGATGGCCACCGCCTCAAGGTGCCGCGCGGCAGCACCTGGACCTCGGTGGCGGAGCAGCTCTCCGCGGAGGGCTTCATCAGCCATCCGGTGACACTGAAGCTGTGGCTGGCACTGCGTCCGGGCGACGAGGTGCTGCGCTCGGGCGTGTTCATCCTGCGCGCGCCTATGACCCTGGATCAGCTGGTGCGGCGCCTGGCCGAGGCGCCCGACGGCACGCCGCCGCTGGTGCTGATCGAGGGCACGCGCTTCCGCGACCTGCGCGCCCAGCTGGCCGCGCGCGAGGACGTGCGCCAGACCATGGGCACGCTCGGCGACGAGGAAGTGCTGGCGGCCATCGGCGCCGACGAGAAGCACCCCGAGGGCCTGTTCGCGCCCGACACCTACGTGATCGACGAGGGTGACCGCGATATCGACATCCTGCGCCGCCTGTACCTGCGCCAGCAGCGCATCCTCGCCGAGGAATGGGCGGCGAGGGCATCGGGCCTGCCTTATGATTCGGCGTACGAGGCGCTGATCATGGCCTCGATCATCGAGAAGGAGACCGGCATTTCCGACGAGCGCGCCCAGGTTTCCGGCGTGTTCGTGCGCCGTCTGCGCAAGGGCATGCGTCTGCAGACCGACCCCACGGTGATCTACGGTGCCGGCGAGGCCTACCGGGGCAACATCACGCGCGCCCACCTGCGCGATGCGAACCCGTACAATACCTACCGCATCAACGGCCTGCCGCCGACGCCGATCGCCATGCCGGGCCGGGCATCCATACACGCCGCCCTGCATCCCGCCGATGGCGACGCGCTGTTCTTCGTCGCCGACCGGAACGGCCGGCATGTCTTTTCCGCCACGCTCGAAGAGCACAACCGGGCGGTTAAACGTTACTACCAGCGCTGAGGAAGGCATGACGAACCTGCCGCTCACCGCCCGCCTGATCACCCTGGAGGGGGGAGAGGGCGTGGGCAAGAGCACCAACATGGCCTTCGTGGCCGAGCGCCTGCGCGCCACCGGCCGCGAGGTCGTGGTCACCCGCGAGCCCGGCGGCACGCCGCTGGCCGAGGAGATCCGCGGCCTGCTGCTGGCCCCCCGTGACGAGGCCGTGGCGCCGGACGCCGAGCTGCTGCTGCTGTTCGCCGCCCGCGCCCAGCACTGGCAGACGCTCATGCTGCCGGCGCTGGAACGCGGTGCCTGGGTGCTCTGCGACCGTTTCATCGATGCCACCCATGCCTATCAGGGCGGTGGCCGCGGGCTGCCGGCGGCGACCATCGCCGCGCTGGAGCAGCTGGTGCTGCAGGGCCGGCTGCCCGGCCTGACCCTGCTGCTGGACGCGCCGGTGGGCACGGGCATGGCGCGTGCCGCCAGCCGTGGCGCGGCGGACCGCTTCGAGCAGGAACAGGCGGCTTTCTTCGAGCGCATCCGCGCCGGCTACCTGGCGCGGGCGGCGGCCGATCCGGCGCGCGTGCGCGTGATCGATGCCGTGCAGCCGCTGGCGCAGGTGCAGCAGCAGCTGTCCGGCGAGCTCGCGCATTATCTTTCCGCTGTGGCGCCGGGCGCCGAGGGCCAGGCATGACGACCGCGTTGCGACCTTAT
The DNA here is from genome assembly GCF_002943415.1 of Amnimonas aquatica. Taxonomy (GTDB): domain Bacteria; phylum Pseudomonadota; class Gammaproteobacteria; order Pseudomonadales; family Moraxellaceae; genus Perlucidibaca; species Perlucidibaca aquatica_A. The sequence continues at coordinate 9,370 of NZ_PTQZ01000015.1, forward strand.
CCGTGGCAGCAGGGCCTGTGGGATTCCCTGTGCCGATTGGCGCAGGATCGTCGCCTGCCGCACGCTCTGCTGCTGGCCGCGCCCGAGGGCATGGGCAAGCAGCGTTTCGCGCGCGCGTTCTCGGCCTGGCGCCTGTGCCAGCAGCCGGTGGCCGACCAGGCCTCCGGTCGCGAGGGTGCCTGTGGCGAGTGTCGCAGCTGCCAGCTGCTGGCGGCGGGCAGCCATCCCGACCTGCTCTGGGTGTCGCCGGAGACCGATGGCGAGAAGGTCAGCAAGGTGATCAAGATCGAGCAGGCGCGCGCGGTGGTCGATTTCGCCAACCAGGCCGCGCAGCTGCAGGGTTATCGCATCGTGGTGCTGGACCCGGCGCACGCGCTCAACACGGCCTCGGCCAATGCATTGCTGAAGACGCTGGAGGAGCCTGGCCGCGACAGCCTGTTCCTGCTGCTCACCGACCAGCCGGCGGCATTGCTGGCGACCATCCGCAGTCGCTGCCAGCTGTTGCCGCTGAGCGTGCCGGCACCGGAGGTCGCGCTCGACTGGCTGCGCGGCGAACTGGCCGATGCCGCTTCGGCGGCGATCCTGCTCGGCCTGGCGCGGGGGGCTCCGCTGGCCGCCGCGCAGCTGGCCGACAGTGCCTGGTTCAAGGCGAGGTCTGAGCTGCTGGCCGACCTGACCGCGGTCGCCGCCGGCGAGCTGGCGCCGCTGACCGCCGCCGGCCGCTGGCAGAAAATGGATGCCGGCGAGCAGGTCACGGCCTGGCAGAGCCTGCTCGATGATGCCACCCAGCTGGCCATGGCGCCGGACGAGCTGCCCCGGCACCACGACCTGCGCGCCGGGCTCGAGCGCCTGACCGCCACGCTGGCGGCGCAGACCCTGCTGGAAGCTTTGTGGCAGGCGGTGGAGGCCCGCCGCCTGCTGGACACCAACGTGCAGCCGCAGTCCATCCTGGAGACGCTGTGGCTGCACTGGGGGCGCGAGACCCGCAAGCGCCCGGCCGGAGGACACCATGCTGGTTGACAGCCACTGCCACCTCGACATGCTCAACCTGGCGCGCCATGACGGCTCGCTGGATGCCGCCCTGGCCGCCGCGCGCGCCCGAGGCGTGAAGCACTTCCTCTGCGTCAGCGTCGAGCTGGACAAGTTCGAGCTGCTGCGCGGCATCGCCGAGGCGCACGACGATGTCTCGTTCAGCGTCGGCGTGCACCCCTGCCACACCGATGCCGGCGAGCCGGCGCTGGATGACCTGCTGGCGCTGGCGGCGCACCCGAAGGTGGTGGCGATCGGCGAGACCGGCCTGGACTATTTCCACGACGCCTCCACGCGCGAGCAGCAGCAGCGCATGTTCTCCACCCACATCGAGGTCTCGCGGCGCACCGGCAAGCCGCTGATCATCCACACCCGCTCCTCGCGCGAGGACGTGCTGGCGCAGATGCGCGCCGAGGGCGCCGAGCAGGCGGTCATGCACTGCTTCACCGAGGACTGGGACACCGCGCAGGCGGCGCTGGACCTGGGCTACTTCATCTCGATCTCGGGCATCGTGACCTTTCCCAAGGCGCTGGAGCTGAAGGAGGTGGCGAAGCGCATTCCGCTCGACCGCCTGCTGGTGGAGACCGACTCGCCCTACCTGGCGCCGGTGCCCAACCGCGGCAAGCCGAACGAGCCGGCGTTCCTGGCCGACACGGCGGCGCATATCGCGGAACTCCGGGGAATCAGTCTCGAAACGCTGGCCGAGGCGACGACACGCAATTTTCAGGCGCTGTTTCGTCAGGCGCGCCTTTCGTGAAACAGTCGCACGCGCTAAACTGTTGTGATTGCAGGCAATTGCCGCATGACCTGTGAGTCATTCGAAGGAGCCATCATGACTGATCTTGCCCGTGCCACCCAGAAAGCCCGAGAGTTCCGCCAGCGCGAACAGGCGATCCTGGATTGTGCGCAGTCGCTGTTCATCGAGCACGGCGAGGACAAGGTCACGGTGGAGATGATCGCGGACCGGGTCGGCATCGGCAAAGGCACCATCTACAAGCACTTCGAGACCAAGAACGAGATCTACCTGCTGCTCATGATCCGTTACGAGGAGGAGCTGGCTGACCTGTTCCGGCGCATCGACATGTCCGAGGACAAGCAGTCGCTGGTGCGCGAGTACTTCACCTTCCGCGTGCAGGATGCCGACAAGTACCTGCTGTTCGACCGCCTGGAAAGCAAGCTGGTGGCCGACAAGGCGGTACCGGCCCTGGTCGAGAAGCTGCATGCCATCCGCGCCTCCAACATGGAGAAGCTGTGCGGCATGGTGAACATGCAGATCAAGGCCGGCAAGCTCGCCGACGTGCCGCCGACCTGGCACATCGCCGCCGCCTGGGCGCTCGCCCACGGCGCCTCGGCGCTGACCAAGTCGGGCTTCTACACCCAGTTCGTGGGCGACCCCGAACCCTTCCTCGACTTCCTGCTCAATGTCGCCGTGCGCATGGGCAACAAGCGCGTGCTCGGCCCCGCGAAGTGAGTGTCTAAAGACCCTGCGAATGGCCCGGAATTTGCCGTAATGACGGGCTTTGCTGTCATTTCAGGTTCTTGACCGGTCCGGATGCAGACTGCAAGATAACGGGCCTTTCGAGGATATCGGTCTTTGGTCGCATATCCCGGCCCTCCCCAAGTTTCAGATCAACAAGCTGAGGATTCCATGAAGGTTCTGGTAGCTGTCAAACGCGTTGTCGACTACAACGTGAAGGTCCGCGTGAAGGCGGACAAGACGGGTGTTGAGCTCGCCAACGTGAAAATGGCGATGAACCCGTTCTGCGAAATCGCCGTGGAAGAAGCTGTCCGTCTCAAGGAGAAGGGCATCGCCACCGAAATCATCGCCGTCTCCGTCGGCCCGCAGAACGCCCAGGAACAGCTGCGCACCGCGCTGGCGCTGGGTGCCGATCGCGCCATCCTCGTGCAGACCGAAGTCGACGCCGAGCCGCTGGCCATCGCCAAGATCCTCAAGGGCATCGTCGACCAGGAGCAGCCGGGTCTGATCGTCCTCGGCAAGCAGGCCATCGACGGTGACAACAACCAGACCGGCCAGATGCTGGCCGCCCTGGCCGGCATCGGCCAGGGCACCTTCGCCTCCGTGGTCAAGGTCGAGGGCGGCAAGGCCCAGGTCACCCGTGAAATCGACGGCGGCCTGCAGACCGTCGAGCTGGCGCTGCCGGCCGTGGTCACCACCGACCTGCGTCTGAACGAACCGCGCTACGCCTCGCTGCCGAACATCATGAAGGCGAAGAAGAAGCCGCTGGATGTCAAGACCCCGGCCGATTTCGGCGTCGATGCCACGCCGCGCGTGAAGACCCTGAAGGTCGAGCCGCCGGCCGAGCGCAAGGCCGGCATCAAGGTGAAGACCGTTGAAGAACTGGTCGAGAAGCTGAAGAACGAAGCTAAGGTGATCTGATCATGACCATTCTTGTCATCGCTGAACACGACAACGCCTCCCTGAAGGGAGCCACCCTGAACACCGTTGCCGCCGCCCAGGCCATCGGTGGCGACATCCACGTGCTGGTCGCCGGTTCGGGCGCCCAGGGCGCCGCCGACGCTGCCGCCCAGATCGCCGGCGTGAGCAAGGTGCTGCTGGCCGACAACGCCGCCTACGCCCACCAGCTGGCCGAGAACGTCTCGCTGCTGGTCGCCGAGCTCGGCAAGTCCTACAGCCACATCCTGGCCCCGGCCACCACCAACGGCAAGAACACCCTGCCGCGCGTCGCCGCCCTGCTGGATGTTGCGCAGATCTCGGAAATCTCCAAGGTCGTCTCCGCCGACACCTTCGAGCGTCCGATCTACGCCGGCAACGCCATCGCCACCGTGCAGTCCTCGGACAGCATCAAGGTCATCACCGTGCGCCCGACCGGCTTTGACGCCGCCGCCGCCACCGGTGGCTCGGCCGCTGTCGAAGCCGTCGCTTCCGCCCAGGATGCCGGCAAGTCCTCCTTCATCGGCGAAGAGCTGGCCAAGTCGGACCGTCCGGAACTGGCCGGTGCCAAGATCGTCGTCTCCGGCGGCCGCGGCATGGGCAACGGCGACAACTTCAGCATCCTGTACTCGCTGGCCGACAAGCTCGGCGCCGCCGTCGGCGCTTCGCGCGCCGCCGTCGATGCCGGCTTCGTGCCGAACGACATGCAGGTCGGTCAGACCGGTAAGGTCGTGGCGCCGCAGCTCTACGTCGCCGTCGGCATCTCCGGTGCCATCCAGCACCTGGCCGGCATGAAGGACTCCAAGGTCATCGTGGCGATCAACAAGGACGAGGAAGCGCCGATCTTCTCCGTTGCCGACTACGGCATCGTGGGTGATCTGTTCGAGATCGTTCCGCAGCTGGAGAAGCTGGTCTGAACGACCGCTGAACCGCTGTGAAAAAACGGGCCCTCGGGCCCGTTTTTTTATGCCTGCACTACGGGTGGTCGGGACGAGCGGCTGGCGCTGCCGGGCCGAGGCGACGCCAGGAAGGGCATATCACCACTGCCTGATGAGCGGTCTGGTGCGGGCTGCGGAAATCGTAGCGAAAGCGTTTTTCCGCAGCCCGCACCAGACCGCACTACTCACGTATCCGGTGAAAGCGCCTGCCAGGTCAGCCACAGCCGCAGATCGAATTCCAGCTGTCCGTACCCCGGCAGCATGTGTTCGCAGAGCTGGTAGAACGCCTTGTTGTGCTCAAGCTCGCGCAGGTGCGCCAGCTCGTGCACCACGATCATGTCGAGGAACTCCGGGGCGGTATCGCGGAACAGCGAGGCGATGCGGATCTCGCGGCGGGTCTGCAGGCGCCCGCCATGCACGCGCGCCTGGCGCGTGTTGAGGCCGAGGGCGTTGTGCAGGACATCAAGCTTGCTGTCGTAGCAGATGCGGTCAGGTCGCTGCGAGCGCCGCAGGTAGCGCTGGCGCAGGTCGTCGACGTAGGCGTGCAGTGCCTTGTCGGACTGGATCTGGTGACGGTTCGGGTAGCGCTTCGCCAGGTAGTCGCCGAGGCGACCGGTGTCGATGAGTCCGCGCACCTGCGCCAGCAGCGGCTCGGCATAGCCGCGCAGGAAGGGCAGGTCGGTGTCGGGGGGGCGGGGAGCGGTCATGGGCGTTGATTGTCGCCCATGACCGGAGGTGGCGTCAGTAGCGGGCTTCCATTTCCACGCCGAAGGTGCGCGGGGCGCCCCAGGCCACATTGCGAACTTCGCCGCTGTACAGGCTGGGATAACGCATGGCGATGGTGCTGT
>NZ_PTQZ01000150.1 GCF_002943415.1 Amnimonas aquatica
GTCCACTGACACGATGCGGGCGCGGGTGCCCGGGGCGCAGTCCGGCCCGCGCACATTCCAGAACGAATCATCGAGCGCGGCGCGCCCGGCACCGGCGCTGATGCCCTCCGTCAGCACCAGCTCGCGCCCCACCCAGCGGCCGGCGCCCTGATTCAGTGCATTGTCCTGCACACGCAGCACGCGCGGACGGTGGCGGCGCCAGAAAGCGGTCAGACCCACGGACAGGATGGCGAACAGGGCGACCTGCCAGGGCCAGCCGGAGACCCCGGCGTGCGCCGCCAGCGCGGTCAGCGCGGCCGCCAGCGCCAGCATGAGCATGAAGAAGGTGCCGCTGAGCAGTTCGCTCACCCCCAGCATCAGCGCAATCACCCACCAGTAGATCGCCGTCATGTCACCCCTCCCTGTCCGAGTCCTCGCCCGTGCGGGCTCAGGCCTTGCCGTTCTGGCCCTGGATGGCCTTCACCAGCTCGCCGATGCCGCCGACGCTGCCCACCAGCTGGGTGGCCTCGATCGGCATCATGATGATCTTGCTGTTGTCGGCGCTGGCGACCTTGCCGAAGGCCTCGACGTACTTCTGTGCCACGAAGTAGTTGATCGCCTGCAGGTTGCCCTTGCCGATGGCCTCCGACACCACCGCGGTGGCGTTGGCTTCCGCCTGCGCCTGGCGCTCGCGCGCCTCGGCCTCGAGGAAAGCAGCCTGGCGCTCGCCCTCGGCCTTGAGGATCTGGCCCTGCTTCTCGCCCTCGGCGGTGAGGATCTCGGCCTGGCGGCGACCCTCGGCCTCGAGGATCTGCGCGCGCTTCATGCGCTCGGCTTTCATCTGCGACGCCATGGCCTCGACCAGGTCATGCGGCGGAGTGATGTCCTTGATCTCGACACGGGTGATCTTCACGCCCCACGGACCGGTGGCCTGGTCGATGGCGGACAGCAGGCGGCCGTTGATCTGGTCACGCTGCGACAGCATTTCGTCGAGGTCCAGCGAGCCGATCACGGTACGCATGTTGGTCATGGCCAGGTTCTGGATGGCGTAGCCCAGTCCCTGCACCTCGTAGGCCGCGCGCGGCGTGTCGATGACCTGGTAGAAGCAGACGGCATCGATGCGCACCATGGCGTTGTCCTTGGAGATGACCTCCTGCGCCGGGATGTCGAGCACCTGCTCCATGACGCTGAGCTTGCGGCCGATCTGGTCGAAGAACGGCACGATGAAGTGCAGGCCCGGGTTCAGGGTGTGGGTGTAGCGGCCGAAGCGCTCCACCGTCCACTGGTAGCCCTGCGGCACCGTCTTCACCGACAGCACCACGATCAGCACGGCCAGCAGCAGCAGGAAGGAAAGGAAGATCTGGGTCAGCATGAAACGGCCTCCGTGGCTCGGTGGAATGACGCCCGGCGACGCGCCGGGCGGGGTGTCCGGAATGCAACGCGCGCCACCGGCCTGTCGCTGACAACCCGGCCGCACACGGCCGCACGCGACCTCAGGCCTTGGCGGCGGCCTCGGCGGCGGCTTCCTTGATCAGCGGCGCCAGCTCGCCCTTCTGCACCATGTCCATGACGATGTCGCAGCCGCCGATCAGCTCGCCCTTGACCCAGAGCTGCGGGAAGGTCGGCCAGTTGGCGATGCGCGGCAGCGTGGCACGGATTTCCGGGTTCTCCAGGATGTTGACGTAGGCGAACGGCTCGCCGACCTGCACCAGCGCCTCCACCGTGCGGGCGGAGAAGCCGCATTGCGGGAACTGCGGCGTGCCCTTCATGTAGAGCAGGATGTTGTTGTCGGCGATCTGCTTGCGGATCAGGGTTTCGATGTCCATGGATCTCTCTCGTGCATGGCTGCGGACCTGNCGATGTTAGCAGAAGGTGCGCCGCGCGTGCGCGGCGGCACCAGCGGCCGTCCTTGGCGAATCACGGCCCCGGCGCTACACTCCGCCTTTGCTTTTTGCAAGCCCTCGCGGGCTGCGTGTCCCCCACAGGAACTCCCATCATGACCAGCACCAGCGCACTCATGCCCACCTATGCCCGGCAGCCTGTCGCTTTCGTCCGCGGCGAAGGCGTCTGGCTCTACGACAGCGAGGGCCGCCGCTACCTGGACACCACCGCCGGCATCGCCGTGTGCGGGCTGGGACACGCCAACCCGGTGGTGGCCGAGGCCATCGCCGACCAGGCGCGCACGCTGGTGCACACCTCGAACCTGTTCCAGGTGCCGCTGCAGGAGCAGCTCGGTGCTCTGCTGCGCGATGTCTCGGGCATGGACCTGTGCTTCTTCGGCAACTCCGGCGCCGAAGCCAACGAAGCCGCCATCAAGCTCGCCCGCCTGTACGGCAACAAGAAGGACGTGGCCGTGCCGACCGTCATCGTCATGGAGAACAGCTTCCACGGCCGCACCCTGGCGACCCTGACCGCCACCGGCAACGCCAAGGTGCAGGAAGGCTTCGGTCCGCTGGTGCAGGGCTTCGTGCGCGTGCCGCACGACGACATCGCCGCCATCGAGAAGGTCGCGGCGGAGAACCCGGACATCGTCGCCATCCTGGTCGAGCCGATCCAGGGCGAGAGCGGCGTGCGCATGCCGAAGAACGGCTTCGGCTATCTGAAGCAGCTGCGCGAGGTCTGCGACAAGCACGACTGGCTGCTCATGCTCGACGAGATCCAGACCGGCAACGGCCGCACCGGCAAGTATTTCGCCTACCAGCACGCCGGCATCCTGCCCGACGTGCTGAGCACGGCCAAGGGCCTGGGCAACGGCTTTCCGATCGGCGCCTGCCTGGTCAGCGGCAAGGCCGTCGACCTGTTCGGACCGGGCAAGCACGGCACCACCTACGGCGGCACGCCGCTGGGCTCGCGCGCGGCGCTGGCCACGGTGCAGGAGCTGCTGAAAGGCCCGATCGACAACGCCGCCGCCATGGGCGAGCGCATCGCCAGCGGCTTCCGGCGCGAGCTGGGCGACCTCGGCGTGACCGTGGAAGGCGCCGGCCTGATGCTCGGCGTGGTGCTGCCGGTGCCGTCCTGCACCGAGCTGGTGGCGCGCGCGCGTGATGCCGGGGTGCTGCTCATCGTCAGCGCGGAAAACCGCATCCGCCTGCTGCCGCCGCTGGTGATCAGCGCCGAGGAGTCCGACCTGCTGGTGCGCGAGATCAGCGTGCTGGTGCGGGCCTTCCTGGCTGAAAAGGGCATCGGCGCGCCTGCGGCGGTCGGGGTCACGGCATGACGCGGCACTTCCTCACCCTGCTCGACTTCAGTCCCGCCGAACTGCAGGCGGTGCTGGACCGTGCCATCGTGCTCAAGCGCATGCTGCGCGAGAAGGTGGTGCACGAGCCGCTGAAGAACCAGGTGCTGGCCATGATCTTCGAGAAGTCGTCGACCCGCACCCGTGTCTCGTTCGAGGCCGGCATGGCGCAGTTCGGCGGCTCGGCCATCTTCCTGTCGCCGCGTGACACCCAGCTCGGCCGCGGCGAACCGATCGAGGACTCGGCGCGGGTGATCTCGCGCATGTGCGACGCGGTCATGATCCGCACCTTCGAGCACAGCACCATCGAGCGCTTCGCCGCCTACTCGCAGGTGCCGGTGATCAACGCGCTGACCGACGACCATCACCCCTGCCAGCTGCTGGCCGACCTGCAGACCTTCCAGGAGCACCGCGGCACGCTGGCCGGCCGCACCTTCGCCTGGATCGGCGACGGCAACAACATGTGCAACAGCTATGTGCATGCCGCCCACCAGTTCGGCTTCAGGCTGAAGATCGCCTGCCCCTACGGCTTCGAGCCCGACCCCGAGCTGCTGGAGCAGTACGCGCACTGCGCCGAGCTGGTGAAGACCGCCGAGGAAGCCGCCGAAGGCGCGCACCTGGTGGCCACCGATGTCTGGACCAGCATGGGCCAGGAGTCGGAGCAGAGCGTGCGCAAGCGCCGCTTCGCCATGTACCAGGTCAATCCGCGCCTCATGGACGCGGCCGATCCGCAGGCGCTGTTCATGCACTGCCTGCCGGCGCACCGGGGCGAGGAAATCTCGGAAGACATGCTGGACGACCCGCGCGCGGTGGTCTGGGACGAAGCCGAGAACCGCCTGCACGCGCAGAAGGCGCTGCTGGAGTTCCTGCTGGTTGGCCATGCCAAAATCCATTCATGAAAATCCGAGAATTACCGAATAGACTTCTTTAAATCAGTAGCTTGATATATAAAGTCTATTCACATATCAATTCATAAAGCCTCATGGCCACATCCGGCAGGTCTGATCCGCAGCACCGGCAACAGCAGCTTTCCGCCTTGCTGCGCCAGCTCGCGCCAGTGCCGGCGGCCACGCTGTGCACCGCCCTGGGCATCAGCCAGCCCACACTCTCCCGCGCCCTGCGCCAGTTGCCGGGACTGGTCAGCGCCGGGCGCGGCAGCCGCACCCGCTATGCCTTGCGACGGCCACTGGCCGGACGCGACGAAGCCGTGGCGGTCTATGTCATCGACGCAAACGGGCAGGCACACGATGCCGGCAGCCTGCATCCGCTCGCGCCCGCCGGCAGCTGCCTCGACATCGCCAGGCTCGGCTGGCCGGTGACAGACGACATGGCCGATGGCTGGCATGCCGGCTTGCCCTATCCC
>NZ_PTQZ01000151.1 GCF_002943415.1 Amnimonas aquatica
CGCCCACCGCCGGCCCCAGGATGATGGCCGACTGCATGGCCGCGCTGGAGGCGCTGATCGCCCGCGGCAGCGCCTGCGGCGTCACCAGCGAGGGCAGCAGGGCCGACAGCGTCGGCGCCGAGAAGGCCTTGCCGACACCGAGCAGGAACACGCCGGCGAAGATCAGCTCGACCGTCAGCCAGCCCTGGAAGCTGCCCAGCGCCAGCGCCGCCGCCACCACCGCCTCCAGCAGATGCCCCGCCTGCACGATGCGGCGGCGGTCGAAGCGGTCGGCCATCTGCCCCACCACCAGCACCAGCAGCACCGCCGGCAGGAAGCCGGCGAGACCGACATAGCCCAGCGCCAGGGCGCTGCCGGTGAGGTCGTAGACCTGCCAGCCGACCGCCACCGCCAGCATCTGGAACGCCATCATGGAACAGATGCGCACGAACCAGTAGCGGGCGAAATCGGTGTTGATGAAGAACGCGGGCAATGCGAAACCTGTGGCGGTCATGAAGGAGTCCGGCAGCACGGAGAACACGCGAGCATACGCCTGCCCGCTGGCCGGAAACAGCATCCGCCGGGCAACACACTGTTGCAATCCGCCTTGGGTATCGGTTCCGCCGGAAAGATGCCGCGCGCCGCCCGGGAACGGACGGCGCGGGCAGGATCAGTCTTCCTCGACCACGTCGACGATGCGCATGCTCGGGTCGAGCTGCAGTCGCGCCGCCGCCACCACCGCCTGCGTGCGGTTGGTCGCGCCCAGCTTCTTCAGGATGGCCGTCATGTGCGCCTTGATGGTGGCCTCGGACACGCCCAGCTCGTAGGCGATCTGCTTGTTGAGCAGGCCGTCGGCCAGCATCATGAGCACGCGGAACTGCTGCGGCGTGAGGTCGCGCACGCGCCGCGCGATATCGGCCTCGTCCGGCGCCAGGTGCGCCGGCTGGGCGCTGGCGGCGCTGGCCGGCAGCCAGACCTCGCCGTCCAGCACGAGCTGGATCGCCCGCGCCATGTCATCGAGCGAGGACGACTTGGGAATGTAGCCGCTGGCGCCATGGGCGACCGCCCGCTTCATAACGCCGGGCTCCTCGTTGCCGGACACCACGATCACCGGCAGCGACGGATAGCGCGAGCGCACGTGCACCAGGCCGGAGAAGCCGGAAGCGCCCGGCATGTGCAGGTCGAGCAGCAGCAGGTCGGGCTCCTCGATGCGCTCCAGCACCGCCTGCAGCGAGGCCGTGCTGTCGGCCTCGGTGATCCCGGCCTGGGGGAACAGGCTGGCCACGGCACGCTTGAGCGCGTCGCGGAAAAGCGGATGGTCATCGGCGATCACGAAATTCATGCACATCCCCTCTTCATGGACAAACGGCCCGAGAGCGCGGAGCTGTCGGGCCGTCTGCGAGTCTACCGCGTCGGCGCGGCGTGATCAGCCGGCCTTGCGACCGTTGATCAGGTTGTCGACCACCGACGGATCGGCCAGTGTCGAGGTGTCGCCGAGACCGTCGAACTCGTAGGCCGCGATCTTGCGCAGGATGCGGCGCATGATCTTGCCGGAGCGCGTCTTCGGCAGGCCGGGCGCCCACTGGATGGCATCCGGCGCGGCGATCGGACCGATCTCGCGGCGGACATGCGCCACCAGCGCCTTGCGCAGCTCGTCGCTGGGCTCCACGCCTGCCTGCAGGGTCACGTAGGCGTAGATGCCCTGGCCCTTGATGTCGTGCGGGAAGCCGACCACGGCGGACTCGGCCACGGCATCGTGCGAGACCAGCGCGCTCTCGACTTCGGCGGTGCCCATGCGGTGACCGGACACGTTCAGCACGTCATCGACGCGGCCGGTGATCCAGTAGTAGCCGTCGGCGTCGCGCTTGGCGCCGTCACCGGTGGTGTAGACGCCAGCGAAGGTCTTGAAGTAGGTGTCGATGAAGCGCTGGTGGTCGCCGTAGACCGTGCGCATCTGGCCCGGCCAGGAATCGGAGATCACCAGATTGCCTTCCGCCACGCCTTCCAGCAGCGTGCCGTCGTTGTCGAGGATCGCCGGACGCACACCGAAGTACGGGCGCGTCGCCGAACCCGGCTTGAGCGCGGTGGCGCCCGGCAGCGGGGTGATCAGGATGCCGCCGGTCTCGGTCTGCCACCAGGTGTCGACGATCGGGCAGCGGTGATCGCCGACCACGCGGTGGTACCACTCCCAGGCTTCCGGGTTGATCGGCTCGCCGACCGAGCCGAGCAGGCGCAGCGAGGTGCGCTTGCTTTCCAGCGTCGGCGCGTCGCCCTCGCGCATGATGGCGCGGATCGCCGTCGGCGCGGTGTAGAGGATGCTGACCTGGTGCTTGTCGACGACCTTGCCGATGCGGCCCCAGTCCGGGTACTGCGGCACGCCCTCGAACATCAGCGTGGTGGTGCCGTTCGACAGCGGTCCGTAGAGCAGGTAGCTGTGGCCGGTGACCCAGCCCACGTCGGCGGTGCACCAGTACACGTCATCTTCGCGGATGTCGAAAATGTTGGCGAAGGTGCTGGTGGCGTAAACGAGGTAGCCGCCGGTGGTGTGCAGCACGCCCTTGGGCTTGCCGGTGGAACCGGATGTGTAGAGGATGAACAGCGGATCTTCCGCGTTCATGGCCTCGGCCTGGTGCTCGGCCGACTCGCCGGCCATGAGGTCGTGGTACCAGTGGTCGCGGCTGCCGTCCCAGTTCACCGAACCGCCGGTGCGGCGCACCACGATCACGGTCTTGACGCCGGCGCCGCCGGGGGTGCGGATGGCGTTGTCGACGTTGGCCTTCAGCGGCACGCTCTTGCCGCCGCGCAGGCCCTCGTCGGCGGTGATCACCACGGTCGATTCGCAGTCTTCGATGCGGCCGGCCAGCGAGTCCGGCGAGAAGCCGCCGAACACCACCGAGTGCACGGCGCCGATGCGGGTGCAGGCCAGCATGGCCACCGCCGCTTCCGGAATCATCGGCATGTAGATGGTGACGCGCTCGCCCTTCTTCACGCCCTTGCGCAGCAGCACGTTGGCGAAGCGGCAGACATCCGCGTGCAGCTCGCGGAAGGTGATGTGACGGCTCTGGTCCGGGCTGTCGCCCTCCCAGATGATGGCGGTCTTGTCGCCGCGCTCGGCCAGGTGGCGGTCGAGACAGTTGGCCGACACGTTGAGCTGGCCGTCCTCGAACCAGCGGATGTGCAGGTCATCGGCGTTGAAGGAGACATCCTTCACCTTGGTGAACGGCTTGATCCAGTCGACGATGCGGCCTTCCTCGGCCCAGAAGGCGTCCGGATCCTGCACCGACTGCGCGTAGCGGCGCTCGTAGTCTTCCGGGCTGTTGCGAGTGCCTGCCGCGCTGTAGTGCGCGGGCACGTCGTAGATCTTGGCTTCACTCATGATTGGCAGGCTCCCTCGTGGATTCTTGCTCTTATGTGGTTCGAAATCCCTGCGGACGACAGTCCCGCGGACAGGGTTCTCGCAATGCCGTCGAGTATGCCTCCGGGCAGACAGCGACAGCATTAGCCATTCGTCGCAGCGGGTTATTTCACAGACATCCCACCAAGGTCTTAGAGACCATGGCCCAATGGATGAGGCCCGTTTTCCGGCGTCAGATCGGCGTCACAAACAATAACGCCGGAGAATAAAAACATGAACCGCGCATCCCGACTGTTCAGGCTCGCCCCGCTGGCCCTCGCCCTTGCCCCCATGATCGTCCAGGCCGCTCCGCAGACCACGGACACGGCCAGCGAACTCGCCTTCCTCAAGCAACGCATAGAGCAGCTCGAAGCCAGGCTGCAGGCCCAGGCCGAAAGCCAGGCGCAGACGCAATCGACCCTGCAGAGCGTCTCCACCCAGGTCGCCAGCCAGACCGCACGCAGCGAAGCCGCGGCCAGGACCAGCCTGGGCGACACCAAGGTCAGCATCAGCGGCTACGTCAAGCTCGACACCATGATGAGCCGCTATTCCGATGGCGAGGTCGCCAGCGGCAGCACCGGCCGCGACTTCTACGTGCCCGGCGCCACCCCGGTCTCCGATGGCAGCGGCCGCAGCAGCCAGGTCTACGACATGCACGCCAAGCAGACCCGCCTGATCCTCAAGACCGAGACGCCGGGCGGCGCCGCCGGGCCGGTGCGCAGCCACATCGAGCTGGACTTCCAGAGTCCGGCGCGCGGTACCGAGCGCGTCACCAACAACTACGACCCGGGCCTGCGCCACGCCTTCCTGACCTACGGCAACTGGCTCTTCGGCCAGACCTGGACCACCTTCCAGGACCTCGGCGCGCTGCCGGAGACCGTGGACTTCGTGGGCGCCGCCGACGGCACCGTGTTCGCGCGCCAGCCGCAGATCCGCTACAGCACCGGCAACTGGCAGTTCGCCGCCGAGAACGCGCAGACCGCGGTGACCTCGACCGCGGCAGCCATCACCGACACCGGCGACAACCGCCTGCCCGACCTGGTCGCGCGCTACACCTGGAAAGGCGATTTCGGTCACCTGTCGATCGCTGCGCTGGCGCGACAGCTGAAGACCTCCGACACCGCCGTCAGCGATACCACCGAAGGCTTCGGCGTCAGCCTCTC
>NZ_PTQZ01000152.1 GCF_002943415.1 Amnimonas aquatica
TCAGGTCGCCGGCGTGACTGCGGCCTCATCCCCCGGCGCGCCGGCGGTCGTCACCGCGGCACGCTCCGTGGTCCCGGTCAGGAACGCGTGCAGGATGCGCTGCTCGATCTGGCCGCGCTGCTCCAGCGGCACCGGCAGCTGCAGCAGCAGGCCGATGCTCTCGCGGTCATCCAGCAGCAGCTTCACGCGCGGAATCAGCGCCGGCGCCTCCAGCCCGTAGCTGCGCTGCAGATCGCGGGCATGCTTGGCGATGTCCTTGCCATAGCGCGCCACCTCCCCCGTCGCCGCGTGCAGCAGGACCTGCTCGGCGCGCTGCCAGTCATCTTCGCGGCTGATGCGTATGCTGACGTTGTGTACCACGTACTGGCCGAACATGGTCTCGTTGCTGACCGGGTGCGTCAGCAGCAGGCTGTTCGGGAAAGTGATCACGCGCCCCACGGTGCTCTTGTTGGGCACCGCCTGCGCCGCCTCCATGAGCGTGGTCGACAGCATGTCGCCGTCGATGACCTGACCGCGCAGGCCGTTGATCTCGATGCGGTCGCCGACCGTGTAGGCGTGCGTGCTGGTCAGGTAGATGGTGCCCATCAGGCACAGGATCATCTCGCGCGTGGCCAGCACGATGGCCGCCGCGATCGCCACCAGCGACACCGCCAGGGTCTCGATCTGGCTGGCCCAGATGAATGCCAGGCCGATCATGGACAGGCCGCCGGTGACATTGCCGATGCTGCTCACCCAGCGCCGGCGCATTTCCGGCTCCAGGCTCTCGCGCTTGAGCACCGCGCGCCGCGCGAGCGAGCGGATCAGCACCATGACCAGCAGGAAAACGACCGAGATCACCACATTGCGGATGAACGCGGCATCGATGAAGTCGGGAAGCCACTCGGTGAACATGAACACTCCGGGAAGAAACGGGACCGGGCGCTGCGCCCGCCCCCAAACCTACAGGGAATTTCCAGCGCCGCAAGGGATGAACGGTTGACGCCGACGATCCCGGCACCGACGGCGTCCGCAGCGGCATGCCGGAGCCGGCCTTGTCCGGAGGCCGAAAACAAAAAGCCCCGGTCGTTTCCGACCAGGGCTTGATGCATATGGTGACCCCACGGGGAATCGAACCCCGGTTACCGCCGTGAAAGGGCGATGTCCTAACCGCTAGACGATGGGGCCGCGGTTGGTGGAGCTAAGCGGGATCGAACCGCTGACCTCTACAATGCCATTGTAGCGCTCTCCCAGCTGAGCTATAGCCCCACAGTATCGAACGTCACTGGGTGTGTCGTCGTTCGAGGCGCGCAGTTTATGAATCGCCCCATGGGCTGTCAACACTTGCCGGAGAAAATTCACCGCGTTTTTGACGCTTCGCGCATTCCGTGACCAATGGCGGCGAAATTGACCGGAAAACCGGCAGCTTTCGCTGGTTTTTCAACCACTTCACAACACATGGCAACCCGCCGCTCCGGCCACCCGACTAGAAAATGCCCGCGTCCAGCCCGGCCGCCATGGTCATGCCCAGCGCCTCGGCCTGTGCCAGGAAGTCCGCCTGCCAGTCGCCGCGCAGCAGCAGCGGCTCCTGCACCCAGTTCCAGCGCAGGCCGGTGACGATGCCGCGCACCGCACGCAGGGTGCCGGTGCCGTCATGGCCGGCGCGGATGCAGAGCGCGCAGGGCAGCCCCTGCTTCTCCTCCAGCACGCGGTAATAGACACGGTCGAAGAAATCCTTCAGCGCCCCGCTCATGTAGCCCAGGTTCTCGGTGGTGCCGAGGATGATGGCATCCGCCGCCATGACATCCTCTGCCGTGGCCTCCAGCGGCGGCACGTGGCGAGCCTCGACCGCCGGCAGATCGGGATGCGCCGCGCCGCGCAGCATGGCCTCGACCAGCGCCCGGGTGTTCGCCGAGGGCGCATGCGCGACCACCAGCAGCTGCTTCTTCATGACACCGGCCTCGCGCGGCATGGCCGCGCTGTCTGTCGCCAACTCACGATGCACGGCATCAGCCCCTCCCGGATCAGAGATAGTTCAGCGGCAGCGCCGTGGCGTCGACCACCTTGCGCATCACGAAACTCGAATGGACCCCGCTCACGCCCTCGATGCGGGTGATCTTGTTGAGCAGGAAGGCCTGATAGTGGTCCATGTCGGGCACCGCGACCTTGAGCAGGTAGTCAGCCGACTGACCGGTGATCAGGTAGCACTGCTGCACCTCCTCGAAGCCGCGGATCGCGGCTTCGAACTTCTCGAAACGCTCCGGCGTGTGGCGGTCCATGCTGATCTGTATCATGACCGTCAGCCCCAGCCCGAGCGCCTTGCTGTCGAGTAGCACCGCGCGGCCGCGGATGATGCCGGCCTCCTCCAGCTTCTGCACGCGGCGCGAGCAGGGCGACGGCGACAGCCCGACGCGCTCGGCCAGCTCCAGGTTGGACAGTCCGCCCTCCTGCTGCAGTATCTCGAGGATATGACGGTCATAGCGGTCCAGCTTCACCGAATCCGTTTTCATGGCAACAAATCACCAATAAATTAACTTCAGGCGCAATATATATTCCATTGATGCCAAAAACACCCGCATTACGCAAGCCAATTGCGCGGCGGCGCGCCTAGACTGTGTTCCACAGGTCGGGCGATGGTCGCCACGCGGCAGCGTTTGCCGCGTGGCAGTGGCCACAAGCCCGGAGTCGCCGCCGGCCTGGCGCATCCCCACCCCGGATGCCGGCTACCGCGCCACCCGCGCCGCGCCGAACCCCGCCGGGCCCGCAAGGGCCCGTTTTACCTGGCGACGGGACACCCCCGGCCATGAACGACAGACTCAGGCAACACACAGACTGGAGCACCACCATGGCTTTCGACCACCGCAAGTACCGCCCCGCCCCCGTTGTCCAGCGCCCGCAGCGCCGCTGGCCGGACCAGGTCATCACCACCACGCCGCGCTGGTGCGCCGTGGACCTGCGCGACGGCAACCAGGCGCTGGTCAAGCCCATGACCGTGGAGCAGAAGACCCGTCTCTTCCTGCTGCTGGTGAAGATCGGCCTCAAGGAGATCGAAGTTGGTTTCCCGGCCGCCTCGCAGCCGGACTTCGACTTCGTGCGCAAGCTCATCGAGGAAAACCTCATCCCGGATGACGTCACCATCCAGGTGCTCACCCAGGCCCGCGAAGAGCTCATCGCACGCACCTACGAATCGCTGGAAGGCGTGCCGCGCGCCATCGTGCACGTCTACAACTCGACCTCGATCACGCAGCGCGAACAGGTCTTCCGCACCGACGTCGCCGGCGTGAAGAGCATCGCCGTCAACGGCGCGCGCTGGGTCAGGGAGCAGGCCGCGCGCCGCCCGCAGACGCAGTGGACCTTCCAGTACTCGCCGGAGAGCTTCACCGGCACCGAGCTGGAAGTCGCCGCCGAGGTGGTCAACGCGGTCATCGACGTGTGGGAACCGCAGCACGGCCAGCCGGTGATCATCAACCTCCCGGCCACGGTCGAGGTCAGCACGCCGAACGTGTACGCCGACTGCATCGAGTGGATGAACGACAACATCCGCCACCGCGAGCATGTCGTCATTTCGCTGCACACCCACAATGACCGCGGCTGCGGCGTCGCCGCCGCCGAGCTCGGCGTCATGGCCGGCGCCGACCGTGTCGAGGGCACCCTGCTCGGCAACGGCGAGCGCACCGGCAACATGGACCTCGTGACCATGGCCATGAACCTCTACAGCCAGGGCATCGATCCGAAGATCGATTTCTCCGACATGCGCGAGATCATCGAGGTCGTGGAAGCGGTGACCGAGATCACCACGCACCCGCGCCACGCCTACGCCGGCGAGCTGGTGTTCACCGCCTTCTCGGGCAGCCACCAGGACGCCATCCGCAAGTGCCTGGCCAACCAGGGCGATGGCAAGCCGTGGGACGTGGCCTACCTGCCCATCGACCCGCGCGACCTCGGTCGCCGCTACGAGGAAGTGGTGCGCATCAACTCGCAGTCCGGCAAGGGCGGCGTGCTGCATGTGCTCGAGCAGCAGTTCGGCATCACCCTGCCGCGCTGGCTGCAGATCGCCTTCTCGCGCGTGGTGCAGGAGACCGCCGAGAACGAAGGCGGCGAAGTCGATGCCTCGCGCATCCACGGGCTGTTCCAGCAGCACTATGTCGACACCCCGGCCGGCTGGCAGCTGCAGGGCTACGAGCTCAACCGCGAGGATGACATCGTGCGCGCCACCGTGACCGTGAAGGGCGATGCCGGCGCCGACGTGCTGCGCGGCCAGGGCGGCGGCGCGGTCAGCGCGGTGGTCGCGGCGGTGCAGCAGCGCCACGGCATCACGCTGGAAGTCGAAGGCTTCGACGAGTTCTCGCTCGGCGACAGCACCGATGCCCGCGCCATGGCCTGCGTGCGCGTGCGCAGCGGCGACATTGTCGGTGAAGCCGTGGCGCTGGCCGAGGACACGACGGCGGCGACGTTGCAAGCGGTGGTTTCTGCTGCCGGGCGTGTGCTCGCAGCGCGCGAAGCCGGACTGCGCCAGGCGGGCTGAGTCCTCCGCAAGGCCCGGGGCGGGCG
>NZ_PTQZ01000153.1 GCF_002943415.1 Amnimonas aquatica
CAGGCGGGCGCGGATCATGACGGTGAGCTGGCAGGCGCGGTTCTCCATGTCCATGCCGAACTGGCCGGCGCGCTGCATGTCCAGCACCAGCCGCTGGCCGGCGCTCCGGCCGGGCTCGCGCAGGGCGCCGGCCAGACGTGGCTGCGCGCGCATCTGCGCGGCCACTTCGGCGGTCAGCGTGGCGGCGGGATCGAAGACATCGCGCAGGCGGGGCGGCTGGTGGCTGCCGAACACGCCGGGCGCCTGCTGCGCCGACAGCATGCCGTAGAACGGCTGCCGGCTGGTCACCGAACCGTAGCGCAGCCGCTCCGGATAAGCCACCTGCGGACTGATGCCGATGCCGCCGCGCAGCAGGGCGGCGGGAATGCCGGCATCGCGGTAGTGTGTCGGCAGCCTTTCCGGCGCGGACGGCGCCGAGGCGCAGCCGGCCAGCAGCAGGACGGCGAGCCCGGCGACCGGCGGCAGGCCGCGCATGATGCTCACAGCCCCAGGTTGCGCCAGAGCGCGAGCGTGGGCTCGGTCTGGTTCATGCTGTAGAAGTGCAGGCCGGGTGCGCCGCCGTCGAGCAGCTGGCGGCACAGGCGCGTCACCACTTCCTCGCCGAACTGCTGGATGCTGGCGGCGTCATCGCCGTAGGCCGTGACCTGCTTGCGCACCCAGCGCGGCACTTCGGCGCCGCAGGCATCCGAGAAGCGCACCAGGTTGGCGAAATTGGTGATCGGCATGATGCCGGGGATCACCGGAATGTCGCAGCCGGCGGCGCGCACGCGCTCCACGAAGTGGAAGTAGCTGTCGGCGTTGAAGAAGTACTGGGTGATGGCGCTGTCGGCGCCGGCCTGCGCCTTGGTCACGAAATGGCGGATGTCGCTGCCCAGGTCGCCGGACTGCGGATGGCATTCCGGATAGGCCGCGACCTCGATGCGGAAGTGGTCGCCATGGCGCTCGCGGATGTAGCGCACCAGATCGGCGGCGTAGGGCAGCTCGCCGAGGCCGCGGCCCATGCCCGAGGGCAGGTCGCCGCGCAGCGCCACGATGCGGCTGATGCCGAGCTCGCGGTAGAGGTCGAGCAGCTCGCCGATCTCCTCGCGCGAGTCGCCGATGCAGGACAGGTGCGGGGCCACGTCATAGCCCAGCGCCAGCACATCCTTCACCGTGCCCAGCGTGCGGTCGCGGGTGGAGCCGCCGGCGCCGTAGGTCACCGAGAAGAACTCGGGACCCAGCTCGCCCAGGCGGCGCGCGACCTCGCGCAGCTTGCCGGCGCCGACCTCGGTCTTGGCCGGGAAGAATTCGATGCTGAAATGGCTCATGACCGGCGCCGCCTCAGTACTTGTAGCTGTCCGGCTTGAACGGGCCGTCCACGTCCACGCCGATGTAGGCGGCCTGCTCCGCGGTCAGCTTCGTCAGCACGCCGCCGAAGCCGGCGACCATGGCCGCCGCGACTTCCTCGTCGAGCTTCTTCGGCAGCACTTCGACACGGATGCGGCCCGGCTTGTCGGCCTCGGCCAGGTCGGCGAACTTCTCGTCGAACAGATGCATCTGCGCCAGCACCTGGTTGGCGAACGAGCCGTCCATGATGCGCGACGGGTGGCCGGTGGCGTTGCCCAGGTTCACCAGGCGGCCTTCCGAGAGCAGGATCAGGTAGTCGCCGGCGGCTTCGCTGCGGTGCACCTTGTGCACCTGCGGCTTGACCTCGTCCCACTGCCAGTTGGCGCGCATGTAGGCGGTGTCGATCTCGGTGTCGAAGTGGCCGATGTTGCAGACCACCGCGCCCGGCTTCAGCGCGCGCAGCATGGCGGCGTCGCAGACCGTGGTGTTGCCGGTGGTGGTGACGATCAGGTCGGTCTCGCCGAGCAGGCGGGCGTCGATGTCGGCATCACGGCCGGTGACATTGCCGCCGACATAGGCCGACACCACCTCGTAGCCGTCCATGCAGGCCTGCATGGCGCAGATCGGGTCGATCTCGGTCACGCGCACGATCATGCCTTCCTGGCGCAGCGAGGCGGCCGAGCCCTTGCCCACGTCGCCGTAGCCGACCACCAGCGCGCGGCGGCCGGCCAGCAGCATGTCGGTGCCGCGCTTGATGGCGTCGTTGAGCGAGTGGCGGCAGCCGTACTTGTTGTCGTTCTTGGACTTGGTCACGGCATCGTTGACGTTGATCGCCGGCACCTTGAGCGTGCCCTTGGCGGCCATTTCGATCAGGCGGTGCACGCCGGTCGTGGTCTCTTCGGTGATGCCGTGGATGCGCGCCAGCATGGCCGGGTACTTCTGGTGCACGAGCTGGGTGGCATCGCCGCCGTCGTCGAGGATCATGTTGGCATCCCAGGGCTGGCCGTCCTTGAGCACGGTCTGCTCGATGCACCACCAGAACTCCTCTTCGGTCTGGCCCTTCCAGGCGAACACCGGCACGCCGGCGGCGGCGATGGCGGCGGCGGCGTGATCCTGGGTCGAGAAGATATTGCACGAAGACCAGCGCACTTCGGCGCCGAGCGCGGTCAGCGTCTCGATCAGCACGGCGGTCTGGATGGTCATGTGGATGCAGCCGATGATCTTCGCGCCCTTGAGCGGCTGGCTGGCGGCGTACTTGCGACGCAGGCCCATGAGTGCCGGCATTTCGGCTTCGGCGAGGATGATTTCCTTGCGGCCGAAGTCGGCGAGGCTGATGTCACGGACCTTGTAATCGGTGAAGGTGCTGGCAGGGGCGTTCATCGGGTCTTGCTCCGGGGTGAACGGGCGCCGTTGACGGGAGTCGCGACCGAGCCTGACGGCGGCCGTGCCTGAAAAACGCACCTGGCCTGCCGCTGCAGCGCCCCTCGGTCGCCGGACAGAGCGCCGAGTATAGCCATGCCGGTTAGAATATCCAAATTTATTGATATTTGCCGGCGATCGGCCGGATGCGCGGCTCGTGTAGGCCGCGAGCGGGGCGGTTGGCGTTGTGGTAGCGTCCTTGTCCAGTTCCTGCCGGAGACTCCCCATGCGTACCGCCCTGCCCGCCGCCGTGCTGACCCTGTCCTGTCTGTTGCCGGCGGCCGCCTCCGCCGCTTCCTTCGCGCTGGTGCCCCAGGTCGGCACTGCCGGCTACGGCGCCACCGTGCAGTGGGGGTTCAGCGAATACCTGGCCGTGTCCGCCGGCTACACCGCCATGGATCGCGGCGTCAGCGACGTCCGCACCGACGAGGCCCGCTACAGCGGCGACATCCGCCTGCGCAACCCGCAGGTGTTCCTGAACTGGGCGCCGTTCGGCGGCCACTTCCGCGTTTCGGTCGGTGCCGTGGCGCAGAACAGCAGCTTCGATCTGACCGCCCGCGACGTGCAGGAGCCCGGCGTCACCTCGGTGGATGTCAGCGCCGACTACGGCGACAAGCTGGCGCCGGCGGTCACCATCGGCTGGGAGACGCCGCTCGGCAAGTCCGGTCTCGGCTACCACATCAGCCTCGGCGCCATGTACACCGGCAAGCCGGATGTCAGCGTGCGCGCCAATTGCAGCCTGGGCTCCTGCTTCGGCTTCGCCGACGCGGAAGAACGGCGCATCAAGGGCGAGATCGAGAAGTACGAGTTCCTGCCCATCGCCCAGGCCGGCGTGATCCTGCGCATGTGACGGCCGGCGCCGTGCCTCCGGGTGCCGCCGGCGCGGTTCAGCTCCTGAACATGAAGTAGACCGCGCCCATGAGGCAGAGGCCGGCCCAGAGGTAGTCCAGCTTCAGCGGCTCCTTCATGAACAGCACGGCGAAGGGGATGAACACGCTGAGCGTGATCACTTCCTGGATGATCTTGAGCTGGGCCAGGCTGAGCACGGTGTGGCCGATGCGGTTGGCCGGCACCATGAGCATGTACTCGAAGAAGGCGATGCCCCAGCTGAACAGGATCGCGATCCACAGCGCCTTGTCATTCATGGTGCGCAGGTGGGCGTACCAGGCGAAGGTCATGAACACGTTCGATACCAGCAGAAGGCCGATGGTGGCGGCGACGGGGGACATGCGAGGCTCCTGAAGGGGGCTGATCCGGACAACGGTCACGAAAACGTCATGGCGCACTGCCGGCGGTGGCCGCGACCGCTTAGACTGGCGCCGGTACAACAAGAACAACGGGGTGTGTCATGCGTCAGCTCATGGCAGCCGGCCTGGTGCTGGCGGCGGTGGTTACCTTCGTCGGCTGCGGCCAGTCGGGTTCCACGCGTGATGCCACCGGGGGCGGCGGATCGGCCGCGCTGGCGCGCCAGCCCGCGGTCTGCGACTTCTTCGCCAAGGATCCCTTCGTCACCCGCAACGACCTCGCCGACGGTGCCCGCGCCGGCAACGCCGAGCTCATGCTGCGCTTCCTGCACTACACCGACGACCACATCATCGACGACGAGGGCCAGGCCATCAACGGGGCTTCGGTCACCGACGCCGTCTACCCGCTGTTCGAGTCCGCCCAGCGCATGCAGGAAGAGTACTCGGACGAAGTGCTCAACGACATCATCACGCGCAGCA
>NZ_PTQZ01000154.1 GCF_002943415.1 Amnimonas aquatica
CTGCGCCATCGGACGTGGCTCGGTCACAGGCGCGGTCACATCCCGGGCGGGCACGGCAGACGCCGGAACCGGAGACACGCGCTCCGCTGCGGGGGCAGCGACCGGCACGGGCGCGGCGGCTGCCGGCGCCGGGGCAGCGGACACCCCGCCCTCTCCGCCGGTCACCGCCGCACCACCGGCGCCACGCGCGCCCGCCGCCGGAGAGCCGCCACCGCTGCGGGCACCCGGCACCTGCGGGCGGAAGGCCAACATGCGCAGCACGGTCATTTCAAAACCGGCACGGGGATCGACAGCCAGCGGCAGGTCGCGGCGCCCGTGCAGGGCCATCTGGTAGTAGAGCTGCAGGTCTTCGGCGGTGATCGCCGACGCCAGCGCCAGCAGGCGGTCGCGGTCGCCTTCGGCGTTGTCGATGGCCTCGGGCACGGCCTGCGCCACCGCCAAGCGATGCAGCACGGTGATCATTTCCGCCAGCGCGCCGGCGAAGTCGATGCTCTGCTCGGCCATGCCGGCGACCACGCGCAACAGCACCCCGGCATCGCCGGCGTGGATGGCGTCGAGCACGCGGAACACCAGGTCGCGGTCGATGCTGCCGAGCAGCGCGCGCACTTCATCCTCGCGCAGGCTGCCGTGGCCGAAGGCGATGGCCTGGTCGGTCAGCGACAGGGCGTCACGCATGGAACCCTGGGCACCGCGGGCAAGCAGCCAGAGCGCGCCCTCCTCGGCCGCGATGCCCTCCTGCTGCAGCACCTGCTGCAGATGGCCGACGACGCGTTCGGGCGTCATCGGCTTGAGCGCGAACTGCAGGCAGCGCGACAGGATGGTGATCGGCAGCTTCTGCGGGTCGGTGGTGGCGAGCAGGAACTTCACGTGCGGCGGCGGTTCCTCCAGCGTCTTCAGCAGGGCATTGAAGGAGTGCCCGGAGAGCATGTGGACTTCGTCGATCAGGTAGACCTTGTAGCGGCCGCGCGTCGGCGCGTACTGCACGTTCTCGAGCAGCTCGCGGGTGTCCTCGACCTTGGTGCGCGAGGCGGCGTCGACCTCGATCAGGTCGACGAAACGACCCTCGTCGATCTCGCGGCAGGTCGAGCAGACGCCGCAGGGATTGGCGCTGACACCGGTCTCGCAGTTCAGGCAGCGCGACAGGATGCGCGCGATGGTGGTCTTGCCGACGCCACGGGTGCCGGTGAACAGGTAGGCGTGGTGCAGGCGGTCCTGCTCCAGGGCGTGGGTCAGGGCGCGCGCGACCACATCCTGCCCGACCAGCTCCTGGAAGCGCTTCGGGCGGTATTTCCGCGCCAGTACCTGATAACCCATGCCGTTTCCATCCCGGTCTGTTGGTGACCCCGTATCGTACCGGATGGGTGGGGTCGCGCCCAAGGGCATCATGGTGATCAGGTGTCGATGGCGGGTGGGCGGCCATCGACACCAAAGACCTACATGACGACACTTGTCATGTGACCGGGCGGTCGCTAACTTGGCCGCACAGAACAAGAAGGACAGTCCATGGTCTCCCCCGCCCAGCGTGTCTCCCGCGTCGCCAACCAGACCTACCGCCATGCCGGCCCGGTGATCACCGGGCAGCCCTGGTGGCGGCACCTGCCCGAAGACTTCCCGGCACGCAGCGACCATTTCGACCTCGATGCCAAAGCCCATGTCATGGTGCAGGCCACCGCGCGCGTCGACCTCGCGCTGCGCACCGGGCTGGCGACCCTGGCCGGCCTCTGCGCCATTCCCACCACCCTGCGCCCTTCGCTGGTGACACTCGACCGCGAGCAGCGTGGCCTCTACCAGCGCCTGGCGGAGGCCGGCGATGCCGCCGCCTTCTACCGGCGCCCCGCGCGCGGCGTGGTCATGCGCCGGCACCAGCCCGGCCTGCTGGACTACCGCCCGCCGGTCGGCGAGGTCGACGTGCTGTCGTTCGACAGCGCCTTCGAACCGGTGAACCCGGCGCTGCGCGAGCACTACCTGGGTTTCCGCCGCAACCGCACGGCCTGGGCCGAGCACTGGCGCCACGGCGATCGGCCGCGGCCGACGCTGATCGCCATCCACGGCTTCACCGCCGACCCGTACTGGCTCAACAGCCGCTTCCTCGCCCTGCCCTGGTTCTACAAGCTGGGCTACGACATCCTGCTGGTGACACTGCCGTTCCACGGCCGCCGCCAGGAGAAGACCTCGCCCTACAGCGGCCACGGCTGGTTCTCGCACGGCTTCTGCCACATGAACGAGACCATGGCGCACGCCATCCACGACATCCGCGTGTTCATGGACCACCTGGAGGACAGCGGGGTGCCGCAGATGGGCGTGACCGGCATCAGCCTCGGCGGCTACACCTCGGCGCTGCTGGCCTCGGTCGACGACCGCCTGGCCTGCGCCATTCCCAACGTGCCGGTGGTGAGCATCATGGACATCATGCTGGAGTGGTTCCCGGCCGGCTGGATCGTGCGCGCCGGCCTGAAGCTGGGCGATATCAGCATCGAAGAGGCGCGTGCCTCGGTGGCGGTGCAATCGGCGCTCAGCTACAAGCCGCTGCTGCCGCACAACCGGCTCATGCTGATCGCCGGCGCCGGCGACCGCTTCGCGCCGCCCAAGCACACCCGCCTGCTCTGGGAGCACTGGAAGCGCTGCCGCCTGCACTGGTTCCCCGGCAACCACCTCATCCACCTCGACCAGGGCCGCTACCTGCGCGCCATGCGCAGCTTCATGCGCCACATCGGCTTCGTGCCCTGAGCCGCCGGCCGGGGACCACGAACCGGCTCGACGCGGACCGCGACCGGTCTTCGCCACGCCGGCCACGCCCGCCATGAAAAAGCCCGCCGGATGGCGGGCCCTGCGAAGCGGAACCGACACGAGCCGTGCCGGCTGCGCTCAGGCGATCGCGGTCGCCGACTGCAGCTGCTGGCGCAGCACGAACTTCTGCAGCTTGCCGGTCGAGGTCTTGGGAATGCTCCCGAACACCACCGCCTTCGGCGCCTTGAAGCCGGCCAGGTGCTCGCGGCAGAACGCGATCACCTCGCTCTCGCTGGGTGTCATGCCCTCGCGCAGCTCGACGAAGGCGCAGGGCACCTCGCCCCACTTCACATCCGGCTTGGCCACCACGGCCGCGGTCAGGATGGCCGGGTGCCGGTACAGCACCTCCTCGACCTCCAGACTGGAGATGTTCTCGCCGCCGGAAATGATGATGTCCTTGCTGCGGTCCTTTATCTTCACGTAGCCGTCCGGCTCCAGCACGCCGAGGTCGCCGGTGCGGAACCAGCCGCCGGCGAAGGCCTCGTCGGTGGCCTTGGCGTTCTTCAGGTAGCCCTTCATGACGATGTTGCCGCGGAACACCACCTCGCCGATGGTCTCGCCGTCGGCGGGCACCGGCAGCAGCGTTTCCGGATCGACCACCGTGGTGGCTTCCTGCAGATGGTAGGGCACGCCCTGGCGGCCGTTGAGACGGGCGCGTTCGCCGATCGGCAGCTGGTCCCAGCCATCCTGCGGTGCGCACACGGCGGACGGCCCGTAGACCTCGGTCAGGCCGTAGACATGGCGGATGGCGATGCCGGCGTTCTCGCAGCCCTCGATGATGGCGGCGGGCGGCGCGGCGCCGGCGACCTGGCCCTGGATGGTGTGGGAAATGCCTGCGCGCAGCGCCGCCGGCGCATTGATCAGCATGCCGTAGACGATGGGCGCGCCGCACATGTGGGTCACGCCGTGCTCGCGGATGAGCTGGAAGATCAGCGCCGGATCGACCTTGCGCAGGCAGACGTTGACGCCGGCGTTGAGCGCCATGGCCCACGGGAAGGTCCAGCCATTGCAGTGGAACATCGGCAGCGTCCACAGGTAGATGGCGTGCTGCGGCATGCCCCACGACAGCAGGTTGCTGGTCGCGTTCAGATAGGCGCCGCGATGGTGGATGACCACGCCCTTGGGGTTGCCGGTGGTGCCGGAGGTGTAGTTGAGCGCGATCGCATCCCATTCGTCGCCCGGCAGCTGCCAGGCGAAGTCCGGGTCGCCGGCGGCGATGAAGCTTTCGTAGTCGGTGCTGCCGATGCGCTCGCCCGGACCGTCGTAGACCGGGTCGTCGACATCGATCACCAGGATGCGCTGCTCGCCGACCTGCTTCAGCGCCTGCGCCATGACCGCCGAGAACTCGCGATCGGTGATCAGCACCCTGGCTTCGCCGTGCTGCAGCATGAAGGCCAGCGCCTCCGGCTCCAGGCGGGTGTTGAGGGCGTTGAGCACGGCGCCGGTCATCGGCACGCCGAAGTGCGCTTCCAGCATTTCCGGGATGTTGGGCAGCATGGCCGCGACGGTGTCGCCGGTGCCTATGCCGTGGCGGCTGAGGGCGGATGCCAGGCGACGGCAGCGGGCATAGGTCTCGGCCCAGCTGCGGCGGATGTCGCCGT
>NZ_PTQZ01000155.1 GCF_002943415.1 Amnimonas aquatica
ATGAGGTCATCATCGACCCAGTGCGGACGGGCATCGACACGGGCGAACAGTGCCGCCAGGCACGCCGGAGGGTTGTCCACGCTGCCGATGCCCTGTGCCAGCGCCTGCTGGAACAGGGCCCAGCCGCCACGCGTGGACTGCACCCAGTCGGCCACCGCGTCCGCCAGCGGATCGCCCTGCCAGAGAGCCTGCTTCAGTCTGGCGAAGCGCGGGTCATCGGTACGTATGCCCAGCAGGCGCAGCAAGGGCGAAGGCTGCGGGTCACGCCAGCGGGTGGCGCCGGGAATGCGATCCAGTGCGGGAATGTCGTCCGGGCAGTGCGCCGGGCTGATCGCTGTCATGCTGCAACCTCGTTATGACCATGTGGTCACGACGATAAAACATGACACATGTCACCTTCAAGTCCGCAGCGCGGACAGGAACCGCCGTCCGACAGGCGGCCCGGTCGCGTTGCCGGCTCAGCCGGCCAGCGCCTTCTCGATATCCTTGGCGATGTCTTCCGGCTTGGTCGTCGGCGCGTAGCGGTCGACCACGCGACCATTGCGATCGACCAGGAACTTGGTGAAGTTCCACTTGATCGCCTTGCTGCCGAGCAGGCCCGGCGCTTCCTGGGTCAGGTGCTGGAACAGCGGATGCGCGCCGGGGCCGTTGACCTCGATCTTGGCGAACATCGGGAAGGTCACGCCGTAGTCCATGGAGCAGAAGCTGGCAATTTCCTGCTCGTCACCCGGATCCTGGTTGAGGAACTGGTTGCAGGGGAAGCCGAGCACCGCGAAGCCCTGCCCCTTGTACTTCTCGTACAGCGCCTCCAGCCCGGTGAACTGTGGCGTGAAGCCGCACTTGCTGGCAGTGTTGACGATCAGCATGACCTGGCCGCGGAAATCGCCGAGCGCACGCTCCTCGCCGGTGATGTTTCGCGCGCGGATGTCATAGATGTCTGTCATTTTCTTCTCCTTGTTCGTCTGGCTGCGCGCACCGCCGGCGAGGCCGCCCCGGCGCGCGGAAAATCAGTCTTTCGGCAGCAGGCGCAGCGATGCCGAATTGACGCAGTAGCGCAGGCCGGTCGGGCGCGGGCCGTCGGGAAAGACATGGCCCAGATGCGCGCCGCAGTGCCGGCAGGTGATCTCCGTCCGGATCATGCCATGGCTGATGTCGCGGTGCTCGGCCACGGCCTCGCCGGTCATCGGCTGCCAGAAGCTCGGCCAGCCCGAGCCGGAGTCGTACTTGGTGCCGGCGTCGAACAGCTCGCCACCGCAGCAGCGGCAGACATAG
Organism: Amnimonas aquatica; assembly: GCF_002943415.1. Lineage (GTDB taxonomy): Bacteria > Pseudomonadota > Gammaproteobacteria > Pseudomonadales > Moraxellaceae > Perlucidibaca > Perlucidibaca aquatica_A. The sequence goes on from NZ_PTQZ01000155.1 coordinate 1,273, forward strand.
ATGCCATCTTCCTCGCAGTTCCAGTACTCGCCGGTGAAGGCGCGCTCGGTGCCTTTCAGGCGGCAGACCTGGAACTCCTCCGGACTCAGGCGCTCGCGCCATTCCGCCTCGCTCACCTCGGCGCCGGCAGGCCGGCCCGCGGACTTGTCCTCGCTCATGACGCTCTCCTCGATCAGCCGGTGCACCGGGTCGCGCCGGCAGGTTGCGCATGGCCAGAATATGACAGGAAGCCACACGGAATACGCGAGTTTTTTGCGGCCCCGCGCCATCCGGCAGCGTTTTTTTGCCCTAGAATGGAGCGCACTTTTCCGAGGGGTCACTCCGGGCGCGAGCCCTTTATCTGCGCGGACCGCCGTCCGCATGCGAGCACATCATGGAAATCACCAAGTCCTCCAAGCTCAAGGATGTCTGCTACGACATCCGTGGTCCGGTCCTCAAGGCCGCCACCGCCATGGAGGAACAGGGCCACCGCATCATCAAGCTCAACATCGGCAACCCGGCGCCGTTCGGTTTCGAGGCACCGCAGGAAATCCTGTCCGATGTCATCAGCAACCTGCCGAACGCCATCGGCTACTGTGATTCCAAGGGTCTGTTCGCGGCGCGCAAGGCGATTGTCCACTACTACCAGACCAAGGGCCTGCTCGGCGTCGACGTGGGCGACATCTACATCGGCAACGGCGTGTCCGAGCTGATCGTCATGGCCATGCAGGCCCTGCTCGACGGCGGCGACGAAATGCTGGTGCCGGCGCCGGACTACCCGCTCTGGACCGCGGCCGTGAACCTCGCCGGCGGCANCGCGGCATCGTGGTCATCAACCCGAACAACCCGACCGGCGCGGTGTACTCGAAGGAAGTGCTGCAGGGCATCGTCGCGCTCGCCCGCAAGCACGGCCTGATCATCTTCGCCGACGAGATCTACGACAAGATCATCTACGACGAGGCACAGCACACCTCCATCGCCACGCTGGCGCCGGACCTGCTCTGCATCACCTTCAACGGCCTGTCGAAGAGCTACCGCGTCGCCGGCTTCCGCTCCGGCTGGCTCATGGTCAGCGGCAACAAGGCAGCCGCGAAGGACTACATCGAAGGCCTGGACATGCTGGCCTCCATGCGCCTGTGCGCCAACGTGCAGGCCCAGTACGCCATCCAGACCGCGCTTGGTGGCTACCAGAGCATCAACGACCTGATCCGGCCCGGCGGGCGCCTGTACGAGCAGCGCGAGCTGGCCTGGCGCATGCTCAACGACATTCCCGGCGTCAGCTGCGTCAAGCCCATGGGCGCGCTCTACCTGTTCCCGCGCCTGGACCCCGAGGTGTATCCGGTCAAGGACGACCAGGCGTTCATTCTCGAGTTCCTGCAGGCCGAGAAGGTGCTGCTGGTGCAGGGCACGGGCTTCAACTGGCCCAGCCACGACCACTTCCGCGTGGTCTTCCTGCCGCACCGCGAGGAGCTGATCGAGGCCATCACCCGCCTCGCCCGCTTCCTCGAAGGCTACCGCAGGCGCCACGGCACCGACGGCAAGGTGGCGAAGACGACGGAAGCACTGTCCGCCGAGACTTGAAATCAGCCGGTCATGACCCTACTTTATGTAGTGACAACGTTGTAACTAGTGCCACGCTGTCGCCACATCAACCAAGGAGCTTGAAAGCCCATGTTACGCATCGTCCTGTTTTTGCTCACCAACCTGGCTGTGGTGTTGGTGGCCGGGATCGTCCTCAGCCTGCTCGGCGTCGGTTCGACGCACGGTGCCGGCAATACCCTCCAGCTGGGCAACCTGCTGGTGTTCTGCTTCGTCTTCGGTTCGGTCGGCTCGCTGATCTCGCTGCTCATGTCGAAGTGGATGGCCAAGCGTTCCATGGGCGTCCAGCTGATCGAGACGCCGCGCACCGGTGAAGAGCGCTGGCTGCTCGACACCGTCGCCGAACTGTCGCAGAAGGCCGGCATCAAGATGCCGGAAGTCGGCATCTTCCCGAGCTACCAGTCGAACGCCTTCGCCACCGGCTGGAACAGGAATGACGCCCTGGTCGCCGTGTCCTCGGGTCTGCTGCAGCGCATGACCAAGGATGAAGTGCGCGCCGTGCTCGGCCACGAGATCGGCCACGTCGCCAACGGCGACATGGTCACCCTCGCCCTCATCCAGGGCGTGGTCAACGCCTTCGTCATGTTCTTCTCGCGCATCATCGGCAACTTCGTCGACCGCGTGGTGTTCAAGAACGAGGAAGGCCCGGGCATCGCCTATTTCGTGACCAGCATCATCGCCGACATCGTGCTGGGCATCCTGGCCTCGGTCATCGTCATGTACTTCTCGCGCTACCGCGAGTTCCGCGCCGACGAAGCCGGCGCCGAGCTGGCCGGCCGCCAGTCCATGATCAACGCCCTGCGCGCCCTGCAGCGCGAGCACGAGGTGCCTGACCAGATGCCGGCGGAAATGACGGCCATGGCCATCACCGAAGGCAAGCGCGAAGGCTTCAGCCTGGCCTCGCTGTTCATGTCGCACCCGCCGCTGGAAAAGCGCATCGAGGCGCTGCAGCGTCTGCAGATCGCCTGATCGTGCGCCGGCCGTCAGGCCGGCCCTTTCAGCGTCACGAAAAAGCCCCGCCATGCGGGGCTTTTTCATGCGGACATGTATCACAGGGCATGACCCGCTCTCTTCAGGCGAATGCCTGAGGGAGAGTCTCCGAACCAGCGCACACAGGCACGCGTCAGGGCTGACTGCTCCGAAAAGCCGAGCATGCCCGCCAGTTGCTTGACTGGAAGATCCGTCTCGTGGAGCAAGCGCAGGAGCGCACCGCTGTACACCGCGCTCCGTATGTTTTCGAAGCTGGTTCCCTGCTCATCGAGATGGCGCTGCAACGTGCGCGGGTGCATGCCTAGCAAAGCCGCGACTTCGGCCTTGGTTCCCCGGTTTGCACCCAGAGTCCCCTGAAGCGTATTCCTGACGCGATCAGCAAGCTGCAGGCTGCGCAGTGGAAACTGTCGAGCGATGTAATCCAGGGCCAGCTGCCGCACAACCGGATCGACAGTCTTGAAGCGCGCCTGCAAGCCTCCCTTTTCCGCATGCAGACCGGCAAACGGCTGGGAAAAGT
>NZ_PTQZ01000156.1 GCF_002943415.1 Amnimonas aquatica
CACCATGGCCATGAGCAGCAGGCCCTTGTCCACGGCGTGCCATTCCAGCGCCGCGCTCAGCTGTTTGCGCCAAGTCCTGATCTGCCGCAAGACCCATCCCCTGTTCTTGTTGTGATGCGTGGGCGCTATCTCAGCACAGCGCGCGGCGGCATGCCAGCCCGGCCGGACGGGCGCCGGCGCGGCTGCCTGCGCGGATGCCGGAAACGCGGACGCCGGCACGAGGCCGGCGTCCGGAGGGTGCCGCGACGGGCTCAGAAGCGATACTTGCCCGCCAGGATGTTGGCATGCACTTCGGCATCCAGCGGCACATAGGTCGTGGTGCCCGGCAGCAGCACGTAGAGCGGTTCGCCGCCGGTCTTGGCCGGGTCGAAGCCCTCGTTCTTCAGGCCGGACTTCTGGTACTTGAAGGTGCCGGTGGTCTCCATGGCGGTCTTCACGCGCAGGAACAGCGGCACGGCGTAGGCCGGCAGCTCGCGCTTCAGGTGCTGGTAGAGACCGTCGAAGTCGATCTGGTGCCCGGCGTGCGGCGTGATGGCGGCCATGCCGGCGCGGCCGTTGGTGTTGGCGATCTCGACGCCGTAGACCACGGCTTCGGCGAGGTCGGCGTGGCCGGTCGCGATGTTCTCGACTTCGGTGGTCGACACGTTCTCGCCCTTCCAGCGGAAGGTGTCGCCGGTGCGGTCGACGAACTGGGCGTGGCGGAAGCCGATCTCGCGCATCAGGTCGCCGGTGTTGAAGTACTTGTCGCCGTTCTTGAACACGTCGGTGAACACGCAGGAGGCGTTCTTGCCGGCGTCCGTGTAGCCGTCGAACGGGGTCTTGTCGGTGATCTCGCCGATCAGCAGGCCGACCTCGCCGCGCTTGACCTTGATCATGCGGCCCTTGGCGTCGCGCACCGGGGCTTCCTGGTCCTTGTCGTACTTCACCAGCGCGTAGGGCATGGGAGAGAAGCCGACGGTGTTGTCGAAGTTGAAGATGTTGGTGAAACCGACATTGCCTTCCGAGGAGGCGTACAGCTCGGCCACCTGCTCGATGCCGAAGCGCTCCTTGAAGGTGCCCCAGATGTTCGGGCGCATGCCGTTGCCGACGATCTTGCGTGCCTGGTGCTGGCGGTCCAGCGGCGAGGCCGGGCGTTCCAGCAGGTAGCGGCAGAGTTCGCCGACATAGCCGAAGGCAGTGGCGTTGTACTTGCGGATATCGTCCCAGAACTCGCTGGCGGAGAACTTGCGGCGGATGGCGAGAGCCGCGCCGCCGGCGATCACCGANAGCCGAAGCCGCCGTAGGCCTTCATCCAGCGGCCGTTGTTGAAGATGGCAGCCTTGGGCAAGCCGGTGGTGCCCGAGGTGTAGATGTAGTACAGGCCGTCGTTGCGGTAGATCTGCTGCGTGGTCGGCGGGTTGTAGCTCGGGCTGCCCTGCAGCTCGATGGCGAGGTTGCGCCATTCCGCCGGCGCCGTGCCGGGGTTGCTCAGGGTGTCGGCGTCGTCGAGCCAGAAGCAGTTCTGCGACTTCACGCTGAGCTCGGACTGCACCTCGATCAGGTTCTGCACGCACTCGGCGCCGGCCACGATCATTTTCGGCTTCACCAGGTTGACGCTGTGGATCAGCACCTTGCCGGTCTGCGAGGTGTTCACCAGCGCCGCCACCACGCCGATCTTGGCCAGGCCCAGCGACATGACCAGCAGTTCCGGGCGGTTCTCGACCAGCACCGTGACCACGTCGCCCTTCTTCAGGCCCTGGGCCAGGAAGAAGTGGGCGATGCGGTTGGCCCACTGGTTGAACTGGGCGTAGGTGTAGGAGACATCGCGGTAGAACAGGGCCTTGCCGTGCGGGTTCTCGCGCGTGGCCTTCTCGAAGGCCCAGCCCAGCCCCATGGGCTTGCTGTTGTCGGTGCTGTTGGCCATGAGCAGACCCTGCACCATGCGCGGCGCCTTCAGCGCGAGGCCGGGGATCTTGCGCAGGACATCCAGGGGCGAGATGACATCTTGATGAGCAGTCATTGATTATCCTCTGCCGCCCTTCGGTGCGAGCGGGCCGGCTGATGGCGGCGCCCGCCGGGGCGGCCGCGTACGACAGGTACGGGACGGCAAAGCACCATCCCAAGACAGGGGGCCTAAATTAACCGCGGCGCAAGGTGCCCGCAAGACTTGACGGGCAGGGAATGACTGCGGCAGTTGTCAGAGTGTGCTGACAACCGCCGTGGTCCTGGTGCGGAATGCGCGTGCTGTCAGCGCTTCTTGCCGGGCAGGGTGCCCATGATCTTGCAGATGATGCCGAGCATGACTTCGTCGGCGCCGCCGCCGATCGAACCCAGGCGGCCGTCGCGATAGGCGCGCGCCACCGGGTTGTCCCAGGTGAAGCCCTGGCCGCCCCAGTACTGCAGGCAGCTGTCGGTGACTTCGCGCATCAGGCGGCCGGCCTTGAGCTTGGCCATGGAGGCGGTCATGGTCACGTTGTCGCCGGCGATGTGCTGTTCGCAGACCGAGTGCACGAGGCCGCGCAGGGCCTCGATCTCTGTCATCAGCTCGGCCAGGCGGAAGTGCACCACCTGCTGGTCGAGCAGCGGCTTGCCGTAGATCATGCGCTGGCGCGCGTAGTCGATGGTCAGCTCCACGCACTTGCTCATGCCGCCGAGCGCGCTGGCGGCGCAGAAGATGCGCTCTTCCTGGAACTGCAGCATCTGCATCATGAAGCCCATGCCTTCCGAGCCGATGACATTGGCCTGCGGCACGCGCACGTTGTCGAAGAACACCTGCGCGGTGTCGGAGCTGCGCTGGCCGAGCTTGTCGATGGGGCTGGAGAACGAGATGCCCGGGGTCTTCGACGGCACCACGATCAGCGACTTGTTGTTGTACGGACCCTCGTCGCTGGTGTTGGCGAGCAGGCAGAAGAAGTCGGCCTGCAGGCTGTTGGTGATCCACATCTTGGAGCCGTTGATGACGTAGTCGTCGCCGTCCTTGACGGCCTTGGTCTTGATCGCGGCCACGTCGGAGCCGGCATGGACCTCGCTGACCGCGATCGAGGCCACGTATTCGCCGGCGATGGCTTTGCTCAGGAACTGCTCCTTGAGCGCGTCGGAGCCGAAGCGGGCGATGGCCGGCGTCGCCATGTCGGTCTGCACGCCGATGGCCATGGGAATGCCGCCGCAGGCGATGCGGCCGAGCTCCTCGACCACCACCATGTTGTAGGAGTAGTCCAGCCCGGATCCGCCGTATTCGACCGGCTTGTGGACGCCGAGCAGGCCCAGGTCGCCCATCTTGCGGAACAGTTCGTGGGCGGGGAAGCGGCCTGCCGCCTCCCAGGCGTCGACGTGCGGATTGACGTCGTTCTCGACGAACTGGCGGGTGGTGCGGCGCAGTGCTTCGTGTTCTTCGGTAAAGCGCATGTTGCAACCTCGGATCGTGTGGGTGCCGTTGGATGAAAGCGGGCTATTTCCTGTCGCGTGAATGCGCGGCCCGGTCGCGCTGACCATGCGGTCACGGCTACCTTAATGAGGTTCGGTTCATTTTGCAAAACTTGAATACAGGAAATTTTCGGTAATGAAACGACCGCTTCAGCCCGCCGCTCCGGGCACGGTCGGCGGCTCCGGCGTCTCCAGATAGCGCCTGACGATATCGGCCAGGCCGTCGCAGAGCTGCTCGAAGGTGATTGGCGGATTCGGCGTCGACAGGTGGTGCAGCATCATGAAGATGCCGGTGTTGATCATGATGTAGGCCATGGCCTGCAGGTCGACCCGGCTGGCCTGCGCGGGCTGGCTGACGACATAGGCCATGACCAGCTGCATGAGCATCTGCCGGATCGGCTCGGCGTAGTTCAGCGAGTCGTGATGCACGAGCTGCCGGGCCACGCGCAGATAGCGTTCGTCATCACGCGTGAGCAGGGCGCCGAAGCGGCGCAGCAGCTCGCGCACGCCGTCGTCGGCGGGCATCTGCACGATGGCCGGCGTGGTGTCCTGGATCAGCGTCACCACTTCGTTGATGAAACGCTGGTGCATGGCATCGAACACGGCTTCCTTGTTGCTGAAGTATTCGTACAGCGAACCGATGCTGATGCCGGCGGTCTCGGCGATCTGACGGGTGGTGGCGCTCGCGCCGTGGCTGGCCACGGCGCGGATGCCGGCTTCGATGATGGCCTCGACGGTGGCTTTGGAGCGGCTCTGCTGGGGCTTTCTGGTCATGCGGCTGAATCCGGCTTGAATCCGATCATTTGTTCAGGATAGCGTATTTCCTGATGAAAGTGACATCGAATGATGTCATTGTCTGCCGGGCACGGGCGCATCGGGCCCGGTGCCGGCATTCGGGAGGCAGTCCATGAACAAGCAGAAGCATCGGTCCGG
>NZ_PTQZ01000157.1 GCF_002943415.1 Amnimonas aquatica
GGCGCGCGCGCCTGCACCCCCGCTGAGGAGTTCCCATGCCCGCTTATTTCGTCACCGGCACCGACACCGGCATCGGCAAGACCCACGTTTCGGTCGCGCTGCTCGAGGCCGCCCGCGCCGCCGGCCGCAGCACGCTGGGCCTGAAGCCGGTCGCCGCCGGCTGCGAGGAAACGCCCGATGGCCTGCGCAACGACGACGCGCTGGCGCTGCAGGCGGCGAGCAGCGTCATGCCGCTCTATCAGGAGGTCAACCCGGTGGCGCTGGCAGCGGCGTGCTCGCCGNCGGCTACTGTCGTGGCGCCATGGGCCGCCGCGCCGACCTCACGCTGATCGAGGGCGCCGGCGGCTGGCGCGTGCCCATCAGCGACCGCGAGCTGCTGTCCGGGCTGCCGCGCGAGCTGCGGCTGCCGGTGGTCCTCGTGGTCGGCCTGCGCCTGGGCTGCCTGAGCGTGGCCATGCTCACCGCCGAGGCCATCCTCAAGGACGGCCTGCGTCTGGCCGGCTGGGTCGGCAACGTGGTCGAGCCCGATCTGTTCGGGCTGGATGACAATGTGGCGACGCTCCGGCAGTGGCTGCCGGCGCCCTGCCTGGGCGTGCTGCCGTGGGCGCCGGGCGCGCCCGTGGCGGAGGCGGCGGCGCTGCTCGACCTGGCGCCGCTGCTGCCCTGAGCGCGGTGACGGCCGGCTGCCGCAAGGCGCGGGCGCGGCCCGCTCCGCGGCGGCGTCGTGGTGCCGGACGGCATCATGCCGGTGTCCGTGACCGGCGCGCGGGAAAGGCGTGAACGATCAGTCACACATCGGGCTGGGTTGACTATCTTTTCTTCACTACACTGTCCACGCTACGGGTGGAGGCAGACCTCGCGTTTGCTGGCCTGGTCACGGTTGCCGCCCCCGACAAACACCTGCCCTGCGCCAGCGGCGCACGCAAACCCGAGGAAGCTCACCATGGCATTTCAGTACAAGGCGCCCCAGCGCGACATCCAGTTCGTCATGCACGATGTGCTCGGCCTGGAAAACCTCTACGCCGGCCTGCCCAAGTTCGCGGACACCAACCGCGAGCTGATCGACAGCATCGTCGAAGCCGGCGCCCAGTTCTGCGAAGGCGAACTGGCCCCGCTGAACCGTTCCGGCGACGAAGAAGGCTGTACCTTCAACAACGGCGAAGTCACCACGCCGAAGGGCTTCAAGGAAGCCTACGCCAAGTACGTCGAGCTGGGCTTCGGCGCCCTGTCGGCGGAACCGGAGCACGGCGGCCAGGGCCTGCCGCCCACCATCGGCATCGCGCTCAGCGAAATGATGGGCACCGCCAACTGGTCCTTCGGCATGTACCCGGGCCTGTCGCACGGCGCCATCAACACCGTGGAAGCCCACGGCACGCCGGAACAGAAGGAAACCTACCTGACCAAGCTGGTGTCGGGCGAGTGGACCGGCACCATGTGCCTGACCGAACCGCACGCCGGTTCCGACCTCGGCATCATCCGCACCAAGGCCGAGCCGAACGCCGACGGCTCCTACGCCATCACCGGCACCAAGATCTTCATCTCCGCCGGCGAGCACGACCTGGCCGACAACATCATCCACATCACGCTGGCGCGCCTGCCGGACGCCCCGAAGGGCACCAAGGGCATCTCGCTGTTCATCGTGCCGAAGTTCCTGCCGGACGGCACCCGCAACACCGTGGCCTGCGGCTCCATCGAACACAAGATGGGCATCAAGGCCTCGGCCACCTGCGTGATGAACTTCGACAACGCCAAGGGCTTCCTGATCGGCCCGCCGAACCGCGGCCTGAACTGCATGTTCACGTTCATGAACACCGCCCGCATCGGCACCGCCATCCAGGGTCTGGCCGCCGCCGAAGGCTCCTTCCAGGGTGCCCTCGAGTACGCCCGCGACCGTCTCGCCATGCGCGCCCTGAGCGGCCCGGCCTTCCCGGAAAAGGAAGCCGACCCGATCATCGTGCACCCGGCCGTGCGCCAGCTGCTGCTGACCCAGAAGGCCTTCGCCGAAGGCGGCCGCCTGCTGTGCTACTGGCTGTCGACGCAGAACGACGTGATCCAGGGCTCCGAATCGGAAGAAGCGCGCAAGCAGGCTGACGAGCTGCTGTCGTTCCTGACCCCGATCGCCAAGGCCTTCCTCACCGAAGTCGGCTACGAGTCGGCCAACCACGGCGTGCAGGTCTACGGCGGCCACGGTTTCATCCGTGAGTGGGGCATGGAGCAGATCGTCCGTGACACCCGCATCGCGCTGCTGTATGAAGGCACCACCCAGATCCAGGCCCTCGACCTGCTCGGCCGCAAGGTGCTGCAGACCCAGGGCGGCCTGCTGAAGAACTTCACCAGGATCGTGCACAAGTTCGCCGAAGCCAACAAGGACAACGCCGAGCTGGCGCAGTTCCTGACACCGCTGACCGCCCTGAACAAGGAGTGGGGCGACCTGACCATGAAGATCGGCATGAAGGCCATGCAGAACCCGAACGAAGTCGGCGCCGCCGCGGTCGACTACCTGTTCTACTCGGGCTATGTCACCCTGGCCTACCTGTGGGCGCTGATGGCCAAGACCGCGCAGGACAAGATCGCCGCCGGCGAAGGCGACAAGGCCTTCTACGAAGCCAAGATCAAGACTGCGCAGTTCTACTTCAAGAAGATCCTGCCGCGTACCAAGGGCCATGTCGAAGCCATCGACGGCGGTCTGGACGTGCTCATGCAGATGGACGTCGAGTCCTTCGCCTTCTGACCGAAGGTGTGATTGCCTGAAACGACGGAGGCCCGCACCATGCGGGCTTCTGTCCGTCTGAATCCGATGTGGTGCGGCCGCGCGCGGCACCTGATGCCGGCCCGGCCGGCACCATCAACGGCAGCCCGGCTGCCCCCTGGGAGAAACCGACCATGCCCGTCTACAAGGCCCCCCTGCGCGACATGCGCTTCATCCTCGACGAAGTCTTCGACGCCGCCGGCATCTGGGCCTCGCTGCCCGCGCTGGCCGAGCACGTTGACCGCGACACCGTCGACGCCATTCTCGAAGAGGCCGCCAAGTTCAACGAGAACGTGGTGTTCCCGCTCAACCGCTCCGGCGACGAGGAAGGCGCGAAGTTCGACAATGGCGTGGTGACCACGCCGGCCGGCTTCAAGGATGCCTTCGCGCAGTACGGCGAGGGCGGCTGGATCGGCCTCGGCGCCGACCCGCGCTGGGGCGGCCAGGGCATGCCCAAGATGGTCACGGTGATGACCGAGGAGATCATCTTCGGCGCCAACCCGTCGTTCGCGCTCTACCCGCTGCTCGGCATCGGCGCCGCGCTGGCCATGTCGCAGCACGGCAGCGACGAGCTCAACGACCGCTACCTGCCGAAGATCTACTCCGGCGAGTGGGCCGGCACCATGTGCCTGACCGAGCCGCACGCCGGCACCGACCTGGGCATCATCAAGACCCGCGCCCTGCCGCAGGCCGACGGCTCCTACCGCATCACCGGCACCAAGATCTTCATCACCGGCGGCGAGCACGACCTGGCTGACAACATCATCCACCTGGTGCTGGCCAAGCTGCCGGACGCGCCGGCCGGTTCCAAGGGCATCTCGCTGTTCCTGGTGCCGAAGTTCCTGGTCAACGAGGACGGCTCGGTCGGCGCCCGCAACGCCGTGGCCGCAGGCTCGATCGAGCACAAGATGGGCATCAAGGCCTCGGCCACCTGCGTGATGAACTTCGATGACGCGCAGGGCTGGCTGGTCGGCGAGATCAACGAAGGCCTGGCCGCCATGTTCGTGATGATGAACTACGAACGCCTGTCCATGGGCCTGCAGGGCCTGGGCGCCTCGGAAGTGGCCTACCAGAACGCCGTGGCCTACGCCCGCGACCGCATCCAGGGCCGCTCCGCCACTGGCGTGAAGGTGCCGCAGAAGGCCGCCGACCCGATCATCGTGCATCCGGACGTGCGCCGCATGCTGCTGTCGGTGCGCGCCCATGTCGAGGCCGGCCGCTGCTTCGCCATGTACGTATCGAAGTATCTCGACCTGTCCAAGTACAGCGACGATGCGGCGGTGAAGACCGCCGCCGCCGACCGCGTGGCGCTGATGACGCCGGTGGCCAAGGCCTTCCTCACCGACCGCGCCTTCGATGCCTGCGTCGATGCCCAGCAGGTCTTCGGCGGCCACGGCTACATCCGCGAGTGGGGCATGGAGCAGCTGGTGCGTGACACCCGCATCGCGCAGATATACGAAGGCACCAACGGCATTCAGGCCCTCGATCTGGTCGGCCGCAAGCTGGTGCGCAACAAGGGCGCCTATGTCCGCGAGTACCTCGACGAGGTGCGTGCGCTGGTCGCGGCGACG
>NZ_PTQZ01000158.1 GCF_002943415.1 Amnimonas aquatica
GAGCGCGTCATGAGCGCGGGTGCCGGGCCGGCGGCGACCGCCGGCGTGTCCGGAGCTGCCGGGCACGAGGTCGTGCTCGATGTCGGCGGCATGACCTGCGCCTCCTGCGTGCGGCACGTCGAGAAGGCGCTGGCGAAGGTGCCCGGCGTGCAGGAGACCAGTGTCAGCCTGGCGACGGAGTCGGCGCGGGTCGTGGTCGCGCCGGGGCAGTCGCCGGACGCGCTGGCGCAGGCGCTGGTCGCGGCGGTCACGGCCGCCGGCTACGACGCGGCGGTGCATGCGCCGGAAGCGCCGCCGGCACCCGCGGCGGCCGGCGGCGAGGGCTGGCGCGTGCTGGTGGCGGCGCTGCTCAGCCTGCCGCTGGCGCTGCCCATGCTGGCCGGGCACGACTACATGCTGCCCGGCTGGCAGCAGTGGCTGCTGGCGACCCCGGTGCAGTTCTGGCTCGGCGCGCGCTTCTACCGCGCCGGCTGGCGCGCGCTGCGCGGCGGCGCCGCCAACATGGACGTGCTGGTGGCGCTGGGCACGTCGGCGGCCTACGGATTGTCGCTGTGGCACCTGCGCAGCGGCGGTCACGATCTCTATTTCGAAGCCTCGGCGGTGGTCATCACCCTGGTGCTGCTGGGCAAGTGGCTGGAAGCGCGCGCGAAACGGCAGACGCTGGCGGCGCTGCACGCCCTGCAGGCGCTGCGGCCGGACACCGCGCGCGTGCGCCGTGACGGCCGCGACCGCGAGCTGCCGGTGGCCGAGGTGCGGCCGGATGACATCGTGGTCGTGCTGCCGGGCGAGCGGGTGCCGGTGGATGCCGTGATCCTGGAAGGCGCGAGCGAGTTCGACGAGGCGCTGATCAGCGGCGAGAGCCTGCCGGTGCTGCGCGAGCCGGGCGCGCGCATCACCGCCGGCGCCATCAACGGCAGCGGCCTGGTGGTGGCGCGGGCGCTGACGGTGGCGGGGGAGAGCACGCTGGCGCGCATCATCCGCCTGGTCGAGCACGCGCAGGCGGCGAAGGCGCCGATACAGCGCCTGGTCGACCGTGTCAGCGCGGTGTTCGTGCCGGCGGTGCTGGTCATCGCGGTGCTGACCTGGCTGGGCTGGTGGCTGTTCGCCGGCGATGCCGGGGCGGCGACGCTGCACGCGGTGGCGGTGCTGGTGATCGCCTGCCCGTGCGCGCTCGGCCTGGCGACACCGGCGGCGATCATGGCCGGCACCGGCGTGGCGGCGCGGCACGGCATCCTGATCCGCGACGCCGACACGCTGGAGACCGCGCATGCCATCGACATGGTGGTGTTCGACAAGACCGGCACGCTGACCGCCGGCCGGCCCGAGGTCGCTGCGCTGCTGGCGGTGCCGGGCGCGGCGGAGGGCGGTGCCGGGTCTGATGTCGGGTCTGACGTCGAGGATGAGGCCGCCGCGCCCTCTGAGGCTGGCGCTGTCGATGTCCGCCTGCTGCGTCTGCTGGCCAGCCTGCAGCAGGGCAGCGAGCACCCGCTGGCGCGTGCCGCCGTGCGCCATGCCGAGGTGCAGGGCATGACGCTGCTGGCGGTGGCCGATGCCCGCGTGCTGCCCGGGCTGGGCCAGAGCGGCGTGGTCGGCGGCCGCCTGCTGCAGCTCGGCAACCGTCGCCTGATGACGCAGCTCGGCGTCGATGTCTCGGTGCTGGACCACGAGGCGTCGCGTCTGGCGGAAGAGGGCTGCAGCCTGTCCTGGCTGGTCGATGCCGGTCCGGCTGCTGGCGCCGAGGCGGCTGGCAGCAGCGATGCCGTGGCCGGTGGCGCGGCGCCGCGCCTGCTCGGGCTGGCGGCGTTCAGTGACCGCATCCGGCCGGAGGCAGTGGCGGCGGTGGCGCGGCTGCACGCGCTGGGCATCCGCACCGCCATGCTCAGCGGCGACCATGCCGGCGCGGCGCGGCGCGTGGCCGACGCGGTCGGCATCGATGTCGCCGAGGCCGAGGTGCTGCCGGACGGCAAGGCCGCGCGCATCGCCGCGCTGCGCGCCGAGGGGCGGCGCGTCGCCATGGTCGGCGACGGCATCAACGACGCCCCGGCGCTGGCGGCGGCCGATGTCGGCATGGCCATGTCCGGCGGCACCGATGTCGCCATGCACACCGCCGGCATCACCCTGATGCGCGACAACCCGGCGCTGGCCGCCGATGCCCTCGACATCTCGCGGCGGACCTGGCGCAAGATCCGCCAGAACCTGTTCTGGGCCTTCATCTACAACGTCGCCGGCATTCCGCTGGCCGCCGCCGGGCTGCTGTCGCCGGTGGTGGCCGGTGCCGCCATGGCGTTCTCCAGCGTCAGCGTGCTGGCCAACGCGCTGCTGCTCAAGCGCTGGCGGCCGGCGGCGGATGCGGCCGTTGCGCGCACGGCGGTGTTGCCGGCGGACCGCGGCGGCGTTGCCGGCCCTGGCGCGGCCGGCGGGCGCGGGGAGGGCGCATGAACATCGGCGCCGCCGCCCGCGCCACCGGCCTCAGCGCCAAGATGATCCGCTACTACGAGGACATCGGCCTGCTGCCGGCGTCGCCGCGCACGGCATCGGGCTACCGCCACTACAGCCAGGCCGACCTCGACAGCCTGCGCTTCGTGCGCCATGCCCGCGAGCTGGGCTTTCCCATCGACAGCATCCGCGGGCTGATGTCGCTGTGGCAGGACCCGACGCGCAGCAGTGCCGACGTCAAGGCGCTGGTGCTGCGCCAGGTCGCCGACCTCGACGCGCGCATCGCCGACCTCGGCCGCATGCGCGATGCCATCGCCGCCATGGCCGACTGCTGCCATGGCGATGCCCGGCCGGAGTGTCCGATCCTGGACCAGCTGCGGGCGCCGGATCCGCCCGGCTGAGGCGGCGTGCCGACGCCACACGGTCCTGGCTGCGGGCGCCGCGACCGTGCCACGAGGCCCGCGCATGGCGGCGGGCGACGGTGGTGCTTGACTTTGCGGTCACGTCCTTGTGTCATTGCATGGCGTTTTCTTCATAACCATGTAATTTTCACTGTCAGGGATTTCCTCGCTCATGTCCTATCGTTCGGTTTTCCGTCCCGGCCTGTTCGCCGGCCAGACCCATATCGTCACCGGCGGCGGCTCCGGCATCGGCCGCTGCGCCGCCCACGAGCTGGCCGCGCTCGGCGCCCACGTCGTGCTGGTCGGCCGCAATGTCGAGCGCCTGCAGGCCACCGCCGCCGAAATCGGCGAGGATGGCGGCTCGGCCTCCTTCCTCAGCCTGGACATCCGCGACGAGGAGGCGGTGACCGCCGCCGTGGCGCAGGTGGTGGCCGAACGCGGTGCCATCCACGGGCTGGTCAACAATGCCGGCGGCCAGTTCCCGTCGCCGCTCATGCATATCTCCAAGAAGGGCTGGGATGCCGTGGTCAACAGCAACCTGACCGGCGGCTTCCTGTTCGCGCGCGAGGTGTTCAAGCAGTCCATGCAGCAGCACGGCGGCAGCATCGTCAACATCGTCGCCGACATGTGGCGCGGCATGCCGGGCATGGGCCACTCCGGCGCGGCGCGCATGGGCATGCTCAGCTTTACCGAGACCGCCGCCGTGGAGTGGGCGCATGCCGGCGTGCGCGTCAACGCGGTGGCGCCGGGCTTCATCGCCTCCAGCGGCATGGACCGCTACGACCCGTCGTTCGCGCAGACCGTGATCCCGATGATGCGCCACTACATTCCGGCCAAGCGCATGGGCGACGAGGACGAGATCAGCAGCACCATCGTCTTCCTGCTGTCGCCGGGCGCGTCCTACGTGAGCGGCGCCTGCCTGTGCGTCGATGGCGGCTCTTCGCTCAACACCAAGCTGTTCCAGCTGCCGGAGCACGATCGCATGCCGGCGCAGAATGCCTTCCACCGCGCGGTGCGGCCGAAGGCGGTGACCGGCGCATGAACAGCGTGCCGGTGGAGGCGGGGCGGCCGGCGCTGTCGCCGCGCTGGCGACTGCTGCCGGACCGGCTGGAGGCGGACATCGCCCTGGCCGGCTTCGCGCAGGTGCGCGCCTTCGTCACCGGTCTCATGGACCTGGCCGATGCCCTCGATCACCATCCGGAGGTCCGTTTCGGCTACCGCCAGGTCAGCGTGACCTGGACCACGCACGACAGCGGTGGCGTCACCGCGCTGGACTGGCGGGCGGCCGCAGCCACCGACCGGCTGCTGGAGTCCGTCAGCCCGAGCTGACGTTTGTCGAGAAAATGTGGAGGTTCCGGGCGCAGCCGGGTCGCCACGCGTTACACTCCTGTCATGCCCGGGATGCGGCCCGGGCCGCAAC
>NZ_PTQZ01000159.1 GCF_002943415.1 Amnimonas aquatica
GACGGGTGCTCGGCGGCGATCCAGGCCGCCACCACGGCGCCCAGCGAAAAGCCGACGAGGTCGCAGGGCAGGGCATCGGCGGCGCGCGCGGCGGCCAGCACCTGGTCGGCCAGCGCGGGCAGGGACAGCGGCCCGCCGTCGTCAGTGGTGGCGCCGGAACCGGCGAGGTCCGGGCAGACGACCTTGCGCCGGTCGCTGAAGTGGCGGACCAGCGGTCCCCAGTTGGAGAAGCCGTCGCCGCCGGTGCCGTGCACCAGCACCAGGCCGTCGCCCCGGCCTTCGACGCTGTAGGACACGCGGGTGGTTCCGGTCTCGACGAATGGCATGGGCGGGCTTCCGGAGGCGGGTGGCTGGCTCAGCGGGCTTCGTGCCAGAGCGGAATGCGGCCGGGCACGGGCGCCATGCCGGCCTGGGCCTCGAAGTCGGACTCGATCCACAGCGGCTCGCCGGCGCTCAGGGCGTTGATCGATTCGGCCTTTTCCACGCGCACGTCGGCGAAACGGCCGATCAGCGAGGCGTCGCCGGGGAAATGGACCCAGCGGGTGTTCTCGGCGATGCCGATGACATGGCCCGGCAGTCGCGTCGATTCGCGGTCCACCAGCACGCGCTGCACGCTGCCGACCATGGCATCGGTCTTGCGCCCGGTATTGCGCGCGATCTGCGTCTTGAGGATGTTCAGGCGCTGCTTTTTCACGTCTTCCGGGGTGTCGTCATCGAGCTCGGCGGCCGGCGTGCCGGGGCGCTTGGAGTAGATGAAGCTGTAGGAATGGTCGTACTCCACCGCGTCGATCAGGTCCATGGTGTCCTGGAAGTCGCGGTCGCTTTCGCCGGGGAAGCCGATGATGAAGTCCGAGCTCAGCTCGATGCCCGGCTTGGCCGCCTTCAGCCGGCGCACGGTGTCGATGTAGGTGGCGATCTCGTGGTTGCGCTTCATGGCCGCGAGGATGCGGTTGGAGCCGCTCTGCACCGGCAGGTGCACGTGCGCGGCCAGCTCCGGCAGCTCCGCATGCGCCGCGATCAGGTCGTCGTTGAATTCCAGCGGATGCGAGGTGGTGTAGCGGATGCGGCCGATGCCCGGCACCGCCGCCACCGCGCGCAGCAGGGCGGCGAAGTTGCAGATGCCGCCGTCATGGAACTCGCCGTAGTAGCCGTTGACGTTCTGGCCCAGCAGGGTGACCTCGCGCACGCCCTGGCGCGCCACGTGGGCAACCTCGGCGATGACGTCGTCGAACGGGCGCGAGACCTCCTCGCCGCGGGTGTAGGGCACGACGCAGAAGGTGCAGTACTTGGAGCAGCCTTCCATGATCGACACGAAGGCCTTGTGGCCCTCCACGCGCGGTTCGGGCAGGAAGTCGAACTTCTCGATCTCGGGGAAGCTGACATCGACCTGGGCGCTGCGGCGGCGCTCGCCGCCCGGCACCGACAGGGCGTCGAGCATCTGCGGCAGGCGGTGCAGGGTCTGCGGGCCGAACACCAGGTCGACATAGGCGGCGCGCTTTAGGATGCCCTCGCCCTCCTGCGACGCCACGCAGCCGCCGACGCCGATGACCACGTCCGGGCGCGCCTTCTTCAGCTTGTGCCAGCGGCCCAGCTCGGAGAACACCTTTTCCTGCGCCTTCTCGCGGATCGAGCAGGTGTTGAGCAGCAGCACATCGGCCTCTTCCGGGTCGTCGGTGCGCACGAAGCCGTGCGAGCTGCCGAGCAGATCGCGCATGCGCGACGAGTCGTACTCGTTCATCTGACAGCCCTGGGTCTCGATGTATAGCTTGCGTGCCATGTCCGCGTTACCGGTATTCGTGAGGGCAACATTATACAGGTATGCTTGGTGTGGGCACTGCATGGGGCGGTCTGCCCCCACTGGCAGGGAGAGGGAATGCATCCGGTCCGCAGGCGCCATCGCGCGCCCAGAGTCACACTGGCCGTTCTCGGGGCTTGTCTGGGCATGCTGTCGGCAGCACCGGCGAGCGCCGCCGACAGCGACTGGCTGACCGCCCGCGAGGCTTTCCGCAAGGCCGATGATGCCGCGCTGGCGCGCGCCACCCAGGCCATGCAGGATTCGGCGCTGGCCGCCTATGGCGAGTCCTGGCTGCTCTGGCGCCGGCTCAAGGATGCCCCGGCTGCGGAGATCCGTCCCTTCCTGGCCCGCGAGCAGGGCAGCTACGTGGCCGAGCGCCTGCGCAGCGAGTGGCTGCGCCAGCTCGCCAGGCGCCCGGACTGGGCGCTGTTCCGCCAGGAATACGCGCAGCTGCAGGCCGAGCCCGATGTCGAGCTGCAGTGCATGAAGCTGCAGGCCGACATCGAGGCCGGCGACTTCGCCGCGCTGCCGGCCGCCAAGGCCTGGCTGTGGATGACCGCGAAGGACCAGGTCGCCGCCTGCGACCCGGCCATGCGTGCCATGCAGGCGCGCGGCATCGTCACCGAGGAGGACCGCTGGCAGCGCTTCCGCCTCGCGCTCGATGCCAATGCCGCCGGGCTGGCGCGCTTCCTCGCCACCAGCCTCGGTTTCGAGCTCACGGCGGCGCAGCAGAAGAGCCTGCAGGACCAGCCCGATGCCTATATCAAGCAGATCGACCCGGCCCGCCGCGAACAGCGCGAGCTGGCGGCCTGGGCCTACGGCCGCTGGGCGCGGGTCAGCCCCGACAGCGCGCTGACGCATCTCGAGGTCAAGGCCGACGAGCTGGGGCCGCAGGCGGCGCTGGCCTGGCGCCAGCTCGCCATGGCCGGTGCCCGCCGTTTCGATCCCGCCGCCGAGACCTGGTTCGCGCGCAGCGACAGCGCGCCCTGGACCGACGTGCAGCGCGAGACGCGGCTGCGCCAGCTGGTGCGTTTCGCCAACTGGCCGGCATGGCTGGCGCAGTACGACCAGCTGCCGGCGAACCTGCGCGACAGCCGCGGCTGGCAGTACTGGCAGGCGCAGGCACTGCTGTTCCGGGCGCAGCAGAAGGACACCGGCAAGGCCCAGGCGCAGACCGACAATGCCGGTGCCCGCCGCCTGCTCGCGCGCCTGAGCGCCGATGACGACTACTACGGCCTGCTGGCGCTGGAGCAGCTGGGCCAGGCCCTGGGGCCGCTCTCGAAGCCGGTGCAGATCAATGATGACGACCGTGCCCGTCTGGCCCGTCATGCCGGTTTCCAGCGCGCTTTCGCACTGCGCCGCCTGGATCAGCGCTGGGAGTCCGCGAGCGAGTTCAACTGGGCCGTGCGCACGGCCGATGACCGCTTGCTGCTGGCGGCCGCGCAGCAGGCCGACGAACTGGGCTGGCACGACCGCGCCATCTACGCCGCCGAGCGCACGAAGACCCTGCACGAACCGCGCTTCCGCTACCTGTCGCCGTATCGCGAGGTGACCCGGGGCTATGCCCGCGACATGGGACTGGACGAGGCCTGGGTGTTCGGCCTGATCCGCCAGGAGAGCCGCTTCGTCACCGTGGCGCGCTCCAGCGCCGGCGCCGGCGGCCTCATGCAGCTCATGCCGGGCACCGCGCAGTGGGTGGCGAACCGGCTCGGCATTCCCTACCACGCCGCCATCGTCAACGATATCGGCCAGAACGTGCGGCTGGGCACCTACTACCTCAATCATGTGCTGACCGAGCTGGGCCACCCGGTGCTGGCGACCGCGGGCTACAACGCCGGCCCGCGCCGCGCCCGCGAGTGGCAGGGCGATGCTGCCCTGGACGCCACGCGCTACATCGAGAGCATTCCGTTCGGCGAGACCCGCGACTACGTGAAGAAAGTCATGACCAACGCCGTGCACTACGCGCGGGCCTTCGGGCAGGACGGGGCGCATCTGCGCGAGCGCCTGGGCACGGTGCCCGGTCGCGCGCTGACCCCGATCGAGGGGCCGTGACATGAGCACTTCCGAGACCGGCGGCTCCGGGACGGGCGGTGACGGCGGGCAGGGCGCCGAGGCGCCGGTGCCGCAATCGCCGGTCGATGTCTCCGATCTGACCCCGGCCCAGGCCGAGCGCGTGCTGGGCCGGCTGGCCCTGCTGGGGCGCCTGTTCGTGCTGCTGATCGCGCTGATCATCGGCGGCGTGGCGGCCTGGAAGGTGTTCATGCCCCGGCCCAGCAGCCTGCCGGTGCTGCCGCTGGCTGTCGACGCCACGCTGACGGCCGCTGACGGCGAGACCTTCGCGCTGGCCGACCGTCCCGGCCGCATCGTGCTGCTGGCAGTGCTGCCCGGGGACTGTCCATCACCCTGTCCGGTCCGCGAGCATCATCAGG
>NZ_PTQZ01000016.1 GCF_002943415.1 Amnimonas aquatica
GCCCGCCCCAGCCCCAGGTCGATGCGCCCCGGGTACAGCGAAGCCAGCGTGCCGAACTGCTCGGCGATCACCAGCGGCGCGTGGTTGGGCAGCATGATGCCGCCGGAGCCGACACGGATGCGCCGCGTGCCGCCGGCGACATGGCCGATGACCACCGCCGTGGCCGCGCTGGCGACACCCGGCATGTTGTGGTGCTCGGCCAGCCAGAAGCGCTCGTAGCCCAGCGATTCCGCGTGCTGCGCGAGCCGCAGGGACTGGGCGAGCGCCTCGGCGGCGGTGCCGCCCTGCACGATGGGGGCGAGATCCAGTACGGACAGCACGGTCATGCATTCATTCTCCTGCTCACAAGCACACGAATGAAAAAAGCCCGCGCAAGGCGGGCTTTTTTCATTCACCGGACACTGTGACGGCTCACTTCCAGCCGGTCAGCTCGGCGATGGCGGCACCCAGCAGCGCCGGGTTCGACACCGTCTTCACACCGGCGGCCTGCAGCGCGGCGAACTTGTCTTCCGCCGTGCCCTTGCCACCGGAGATGATGGCGCCGGCATGGCCCATGCGCTTGCCCGCGGGCGCGGTGACACCGGCGATGTAGGACGCCACCGGCTTGGTCACGTACTGCTTGATGAACTCGGCAGCCTCTTCCTCCGCCGAACCGCCGATCTCGCCCACCATGATGATGGCTTCGGTCTGCGGGTCGTCCTGGAACAGACGCAGCGCATCGATGAAGGTCGTGCCCGGAATCGGGTCGCCGCCGATGCCGATGCAGGTCGACTGGCCGAAGCCGAGGTCGGTGGTCTGCTTCACGGCTTCATAGGTCAGCGTGCCCGAGCGCGACACGATGCCGACCTTGCCCGGCAGGTGGATGTGACCCGGCATGATGCCGATCTTGCACTCGCCCGGGGTGATGATGCCCGGGCAGTTCGGGCCGATCAGGCGCACGCCGCCCTTGCGGACGATGTATTCCTTCACGAACAGCATGTCGATGGTCGGCACGCCTTCGGTGATGCAGACCACCAGCTCGATGCCGGCGTCCACGGCTTCCAGGATCGAATCCTTGGCGAACGAGGCCGGCACGTAGATGACCGAGGCGTTGGCGCCGGTCTTCTCCACGGCTTCGCGCACGGTGTCGAACACCGGCAGGCCGAGGTGGGTGGTGCCGCCCTTGCCCGGGGTCACGCCGCCGACCATGTTGGTGCCGTAGGCGATCGCCTGCTCGGTGTGCATGGTGCCTTGCGAGCCGGTGATGCCCTGGCAGATCACTTTCGTGCTTTTGTTGATCAGGACACTCATGTTCAGGCTCCCACAGCTTTGACGACGAGCTCGCCCGCTTCGTTCAGCGAGGCGGCCGGGGTGATGTTGAGGCCGGACTCGCGCAGCTTCTGCGCGCCCAGCTCGGCGTTGTTGCCTTCGAGGCGGACCACGACCGGCACCTTGACGCCGACTTCCTGCACCGCGCCGATGATGCCTTCGGCGATCATGTCGCAGCGCACGATGCCGCCGAAGATGTTGACCAGCACGGCCTGCACGGAGTCATCGGAGAGGATGATCTTGAAGGCTTCGGTCACGCGTTCCTTGGTGGCGCCGCCGCCGACATCGAGGAAGTTGGCAGGCTGGCCACCCTTGAGCTTGATCAGGTCCATGGTAGCCATGGCCAGGCCGGCACCGTTGACCATGCAGCCGATGTTGCCTTCGAGGGCGACGTAGTTCAGCTCCCACTCGGCGGCGCGACGCTCGCGCTCGTCTTCCTGCGTCGGGTCGTACATGGCCTTCAGCTTCGGGTGACGGTACAGCGCGTTGGAGTCGATGACGATCTTGGCGTCCAGGCAGTGCAGGTTGCCGGCCTCGGTGATGACCAGCGGGTTGATTTCCAGCAGGGCCAGGTCGAGGTCGGCGAACATCTTGCCGAGACCGGTGAAGATCTTCACGAACTGCTTCACCTGCTCGGCGTTGAGGCCGAGCTTGTAGGCCAGTTCACGGCCCTGGTAGGCCTGCGGGCCGACCAGCGGATCGATGGCGGCGGTGAGGATCTTCTCGGGCGTTTCGTGGGCGACCTTCTCGATCTCCACGCCGCCTTCGGTCGAGGCCATGAACACGATGCGACGCGTCGCGCGGTCCACCACGGCGCCCAGGTACAGTTCCTTGGCGATGTCGGTGCAGCTCTCGACGAGGATCTTGGAAACCGGCTGGCCCTTGGCGTCGGTCTGGTAGGTCACCAGGCGGGTGCCCAGCTTGTCGCGGGCGAAGGCTTCGACTTCGTCCAGGCTCTTGACCAGCTTGACGCCGCCGGCCTTGCCGCGGCCACCGGCGTGGACCTGGGCCTTGACCACCCAGACATCGCCACCGATGCGCTCGGCGGCGGCGCGGGCCTCTTCCGGCGTGGAGGCGGCGAAGCCCTTGGACACCGGCAGTCCATATTCGGCAAACAGCTGCTTGCCTTGGTACTCGTGCAGATTCATCGTGTGATCACCACTCGTTTGTTGCGCCGGTCAGGATCTCTGGCCGACTGTACTGACCGTCACGCCATCCGCGGATGATCGCGACGGAAAATGAACCGGGGGCCTTCCGGCCCCCGACATATCTCACTTCTTCTTGCGCTGGATGGCGTGGATGGCACGGCCGTCCACGGCCAGGGCGGCCTCGTGCACCACTTCCGACAGCGTCGGGTGGGCGAAGCACATCAGCTGCAGGTCCTCGACACTGGCACCGAACTCCAGGGCGATCAGGCCCTGGTGGATGATGTCGCCGGCCGACGGGCCGATGACATGCATGCCCAGCAGGCGATCGCTCTTGGCATCGGCGACGAACTTCACGAAGCCGGCATTGTCGTCGGCGGCAAGCGCACGTCCGTTCACCGCGAAGGCGAACTGGCCGGTCTTGACCTCGAAGCCCTCGGCCTTGGCGCGCTCCTCGCTCAGGCCCACCCAGGCCACTTCCGGATGCGTGTAGATCACCGAGATGATNAGCATCTGGCCGCGCACCAAGTCGCCGATGGCGTAGACGCCGGGCACCGAAGCGCGGCACTGGTTGTCGACATGCACGAAGCCGCGCTCGTCGAGCGTGACGCCCGAATCGGCGCTGAGCAGGCCGGTGGTCACCGGACGACGGCCGACGGCGACGATGAGCTTGTCGAAGACCTCGACATGCTCGCCCTTGGCATCGGCGTAGGTGACCTTGACCTGGCCGCCGTCAACGGCGGTGCCGGTAACGCGGGCGCCGAGGCGGATGTCCAGGCCCTGCTTGGTCAGCAGCTTCTGCGCTTCCTTGGCGATGGCGCGGTCGGCGATGGCGAGGAACTGGTCGACAGCCTCCAGCACCACCACTTCCGCACCCAGGCGCGACCACACCGAGCCCAGCTCGAGGCCGATGACACCGCCGCCGATGACGCCGAGGCGCTTCGGCACTTCCGGAAACTCGAGGGCGCCGGTGGAATCCACCACGATGCCGTCGACCAGCGGCGCGGCCGGAATCTCGATCGGCTTGGAGCCGGAGGCCAGGATCACCGACTTGGCCTGGATGATCTGCACCTCGCCTTCGTGCGGGGTGAACTCGACCTGCTTGCCGGCCAGCAGCTTGCCGCTGCCCTGCAGCCAGGTGATGCCGTTGCCCTTGAGCAGCTGGGCGATGCCGCCGGTGAGCTGGTCGACGACCTTGTCCTTGCGCGCCAGCATGGCGCCGACATCGAGGCCGATCTCGCCGGTGGAGATGCCGTGGCTGGCGTAGCCGGCCTTGAGGTCATGGTACTTGTGCGAGGAATCGAGCAGGGCCTTGGAGGGGATGCACCCGACATTGAGGCAGGTGCCGCCCAGCGCGGGCTTGCCCTTGTGGATGCGGCGCTCGATACAGATCACCGACAGGCCGAGCTGGGCCGCGCGGATCGCCGCCTCGTAGCCGCCCGGGCCGCCACCGATCACCACTACATCTGCTTGTTGCGTCATGCTTGCTGCACTCTCTGTTTGCCGCCGCGGATGCAGCGGACTGGCAGTTCACCGCCGCGCTGCGGCGGACTGGTCGCTAGGCAGCGGCGCCTCTCGTGAAGGCGCCGCCAGGCTGGTGCGGCTCCCCGGTCGGGAGCCGGCACATCAGATTTCCAGCAGCAGGCGGGCCGGATCTTCCACCAGTTCCTTGATCGCGACCAGGAAGCTCACCGCTTCCTTGCCGTCGATCAGGCGGTGGTCGTACGACAGCGCCAGGTACATCATGGGCAGGATCACCACCTGGCCGTTCACGGCCATGGGGCGGTCCTGGATCTTGTGCATGCCGAGGATGGCGGTCTGCGGCGGGTTCAGGATCGGCGTCGACAGCAACGAACCGAAGACACCGCCGTTGGAGATGGTGAAGGTGCCGCCGGTCATGTCATCGATGGACAGCTTGCCGTCGCGCGCCTTCTTGCCGAACTCGGCGACGCCCTTCTCCATTTCCGACAGGCTCATGTGCTCGACGTTGCGCAGCACCGGCACCACCAGGCCGCGATCGGACGACACGGCAACGCCGACATCCTGGTAGCCGTGGTAGACGATGTCGTTGCCGTCGATGGAGGCGTTCACCGCCGGGAAGCGCTTGAGCGCCTCGACCGCGGCCTTGATGAAGAACGACATGAAGCCCAGGCGCACGCCGTGGACCTTCTCGAACTTGTCGACGTACTGCTTGCGCAGGTCCATGACCGGCTTCATGTTGACCTCGTTGAAGGTGGTCAGCATGGCGGTGGACTGCTTGGCGTCGAGCAGGCGCTCGGCGACCTTGGCGCGCAGACGGGTCATCGGCACGCGCTTCTCGACGCGTTCGCCCACGGCCAGCGACAGCGCAGGCGCTGCTGCGGCCGGGGCCGGCGCAGCAGCAGGCGCGCTCTTGGCGGCCTGCACATCAGCCTTGGTGACACGACCGCCGGCACCGCTGCCGGCGACGGCGGCGATGTCGACGCCTGCTTCCGCTGCGGCCTTACGGGCAGCCGGGCCGGCAGCGGCCGGTGCGGCGGCGGCAGGCGCCGGCGCAGCAGCCGGGGCTTCGGCGGCCGGGGCCGGCGCGGCCGCGGCGGCACCCTCCTCGAACACGGCCAGCACTTCCTGCGACAGCACGGTATCGCCTTCGTTCTTGAGCACCTGGGTGATGACACCATCGGCGGGCGCGACGACTTCCAGCACCACCTTGTCGGTTTCGATGTCGACGATCAGCTCGTCACGAGCAACGGCTTCACCGGGCTTCTTGTGCCAGGTGGCCACCGTGCCGTCGGCGACGGATTCGGGGAACACCGGGGCTTTGATTTCCAGACTCATCTCGGATTTTCCTTATGCTCGTCAGTTCAGGCGGTCTTGCCGCCGAGGGCATCGGCGACCAGGGCCGCCTGTTCTTTTGCATGCAAATAGACCGAACCGCAAGCGGGCGCCGCCGAAGACGGACGGCCGGCGTAGCGGATGGTCAGGTCGGGGCGCCACTGGCGCATCACGCGCTCCAGATTGTGACGGGTGTTGTACCAGGCACCCTGGTTCATGGGCTCCTCCTGGCACCAGGCCACGTCCTCGACCTGGGTGAACGGCGCCAGCGCTTCGACCAGGCGCTTGTCCGGGAACGGGTACAGCTGCTCGACACGCACGATGGCGACCTCGTCGAGCTGCTGCTCGCGGCGCTTCTCCAGCAGGTCGTAGTAGACCTTGCCGCCGCAGATGACCACGCGCTTGACCTTGGCCGGATCGAGCTTGTCGATCTCGCCGATGACGGTCTGGAAGCGGCCGCTGACCAGCTCCTCCAGCGGCGACACGGCCAGCTTGTGACGCAGCAGGCTCTTCGGCGACATGATGATCAGCGGCTTGCGCAGCGGGCGCACGACCTGGCGGCGCAGCAGGTGGAAGATCTGCGCCGGAGTCGACGGCGTGCAGACCTGCATGTTGTGCTCGGCGCACAGCTGCAGGAAGCGCTCCAGACGCGCGGACGAATGCTCCGGACCCTGGCCCTCGAAGCCGTGCGGCAGCAGCATGGTGAGGCCGCACAGGCGCTCCCACTTGGTCTCGCCGCTGGAGATGAACTGGTCGATGACGACCTGGGCGCCGTTGGCGAAGTCGCCGAACTGGGCCTCCCAGATGATCAGCGCGCTCGGCGTGGTGGTCGAGTAGCCGTACTCGAACGCCAGCACCGCCTCTTCCGACAGCAGCGAGTCGTAGATCTCGAAGCGGCGCGGCAGGCTGCTGATCTGCTGCAGCGGGATGAAGGGCTGGTTGTCCTTCTGGTTGTACATGATGGCGTGGCGGTGCGAGAACGTGCCGCGACCGACGTCCTGGCCGGTGATGCGGATCAGGGTCTCGTCCTGCAGCAGCGTGGCGTAGGCCATGACCTCGGCCGCACCCCAGTTCAGCTCGAGGTTGCCGGACCACATGCGCTGACGGTCTTCGAGGACCTTCTGCACCTGGCGCTGCACCACGAAGCCTTCCGGCAGCACGCCCAGCTGCTTGCCCAGCGCGTTCAGCACGGGCATGGGCACACCGGTGTCCCAGTCATCGACCACGGCATGGTTGAGGTAGGGCGTCCAGTCGACGAACAGGCTCTTGTTCGGCTCGCGCACGCGCTCCTTCACCACGCTGTGGCCGGCATCGAGGTCCTGGCGGTAGGCGTTGACCAGCGCCTCGGCCTCGCCGGCCGGAATCGTGCCCTGCTTGAGCAGGCGATCGGCATAGAGCGCGCGCGTGGTCGGCAGGTTGTTGATGACCTGGTACATGACCGGCTGCGTGGCGGCCGGCTCGTCGGCCTCGTTGTGACCGCGGCGACGGTAGCAGTACATGTCGATGACCACGTCCTTGCGGAATTCCATGCGGAAATCCAGGGCCATCTGGGTCACGAACAGGACCGCTTCGGGATCGTCGCCGTTCACATGGAAGATCGGCGGCTGCACCATCTTGGCGACACCGGTGCAGTACTCGGTCGAGCGTGCGTCGTCAATGCGGCTGGTGGTGAAGCCGACCTGGTTGTTGATCACGATGTGCACGGTGCCGCCGGTGCGGTAGCCGCGCGTCTGCGACATCTGGAAGGTTTCCATGACCACGCCCTGACCGGCGAAGGCGGCGTCGCCATGAATGCTGATCGGCAGCACCTGGCGGCCATCCTGGTCGCCGCGGCGGTCCTGGCGGGCGCGCACGGAACCTTCGACCACCGGAGACACGATCTCCAGGTGCGACGGGTTGAACGCCATGGCCAGATGGACTTCGCCGCCAGGCGTCATCAGGTTCGAGGAATAGCCCTGGTGGTACTTCACGTCGCCCGAGCCGGACTTGTGGAAAGTCTTGCCTTCGAACTCGTTAAACAGCTCGGCCGGGTTCTTGCCCAGGATGTTGACCAGCACGTTCAGGCGGCCGCGATGGGCCATGCCGATCACGACTTCCTTGGTGTTGTACGAGCCGGCACGCTGGATCAGCTCGGCCACCATCGGGATCAGCGCTTCGCCGCCCTCGAGGCCGAAGCGCTTGGCACCGGCGTACTTGGTGCCGAGGTACTTTTCCAGGCCTTCGGCGGCGGTCAGCTGCTCCAGCAGCTGGCGCTTGGTCTCGGCCGAGAACGCGGGGTTGCCGCGCTTGCCCTCGAGACGCTGCTGGATCCAGCGCTTCTCGGCGGTATCGACGATGTGCATGTACTCGATGCCGATGCTGCCGCAGTAGATGGCCTCCATGGCCTCGACCATTTCGCGCAGCGTGCTCTCGCCCTTGCCGATGGCGAGATTGCCGGTCTGGAACACGGTGTCGAGATCGGCCAGCGAGAGACCGTGGGTGGCGAGGTCGAGATCAGGCACCTGGGGGCGCGGCATGAGGCCGAGCGGGTCGAGGCGCGCTTTCTGGTGGCCGCGGTTGCGGTAGCCGGCGATCAGCTGCAGAACACCGACCTGCCGGCGCTCGTGCTCGGTGCTGACGCTGCCGACAGGCGCCGGCCGGGCACGGCTGGAATTCTTGGCAAGCAGGAGGAACTGTTCACGCACACCATTGTGCGGCGTGTCCTGGCTGATGCCCGCGACACGGGGGAGCTTTTCGAAATAGGTCCGCCAGTCTTCGGGAACCGAATTTGGCGCTACCAGATACTGTTCGTAGAGTTCTTCGACATAGGCTGCATTCTCGGCAGAGAGTTGAGACGTACTCCACTGCCGCTGCATTTGGCCGTCTTGCATGATTATTATCCCAATCAGGGGACAACAGGCTGCTAACCCGGCCTTGCTCAGGCCTTGTCCCCCTTCCGACTTTCACCGCGGCACCTTTTTGGGGCGCCGCGACCCACACCACTTCACTTTTGAGCAATCTGGTGCATTCAACTGTCAGGCCGCGCCGGAGGCACGCCACGAGATCAATCTTCTAGGCCGGCAGGCAGTCGTCGTGCACGAGAACATGCCTGCACAGCACGCATCGTTCGGACCGGCTGATACTAGCGCGAATGGCGTAGCCGAGGAACCACTACGAAAGTGGGACGGACAGAAAATCCGATAAATTCACGACCGCCGGAAAAGAAAGGCCCCGACCGGCGGAACCTGTCGGGGCCCTGCCCGCCCGGACATGATGCCGGGCGGGAGAGACAGCTGACGGGACTCAGGAGCCCTGGGTCAGCAGCATGTTGCGGATGTGGCCGATGGCACGCGTCGGGTTGAGACCCTTCGGGCACACGCTCACGCAGTTCATGATGCCGCGGCAGCGGAACAGCGAGAACGGGTCATCCAGCTTGGCCAGGCGCTCGGCGGTAGCGGTGTCGCGGCTGTCGGCGAGGAAGCGCCAGGCCTGCAGCAGCGCCGACGGACCGAGGAACTTCTCGGGGTTCCACCAGAACGACGGGCACGAAGTGGTGCAGCAGGCGCACAGGATGCACTCGTACAGACCATCGATCTTCTCGCGATCTTCCGGCGACTGCAGGCGCTCGATGGCCGGCGCCGGCGTGTCGTTGATGACGTAGGGCTGCACCTTCTCGTACTGGGTGTAGAACATGGTCATGTCCACCACCAGGTCGCGGATGACCGGCAGACCGGGCAACGGCTTGACGATCAGGTGGTTGCCGCCCTTGGTGGCCTGGGACACCGGCACGATGCAGGCCAGGCCGTTCTTGCCGTTCATGTTGAGGCCGTCGGAGCCGCACACGCCTTCGCGACAGGAGCGGCGGTAGGCCAGGCCGTCATCCTGTTCCTTCACCAGATTGAGGACATCCAGCACCATGAGGTCACGGCCCTGGGTATCGATCTGGTATTCCTTCATGTACGGCTCGCGGTCCGTCTCCGGGTTGTAGCGATAGATGCTGACTTTAAGCATGTTGCACCCCTGAATTAGTAAGTACGGGCCTTGGGCTGGAAGGCCTTGACCTGCTTCGGCGCGAAGTTGACGGCGCGCTTGGAGACCTTCTTGCTGTCGGTGTGGTACAGCGAATGGGCCAGCCAGTTCTCGTCGTCACGATCCGGATAGTCTTCGCGGCTGTGGGCGCCACGCGACTCGGTGCGGATCTGCGCGGCCAGCGCGGTGGCCTCGGCGGTCTCGAGCAGGTTGTCCAGCTCCAGGGCCTCGACACGGGCGGTGTTGAAGGCGCCGCTCTTGTCCGGCACGTGCGCCTTGCCGATGCGCTCGCGGAGCTCGGCGACGGCGACCACGCCCTTGTCCATGTCCTCGCCGCGACGGAAGATGCCGAAGGCGCTCTGCATGGTGCGCTGCAGCTCCTTGCGCAGCGACGGCACGGACTCGCCGCTGACCGAGCTGTTCCAGCGCGCCATGCGGGCCTGGGCGCGCTCGACGTCGGACTCGGAGGGCTGGCGCTGCTCCAGACCCTGGCGCAGGGCATCCTCGATGTGCAGGCCGGCGGCGCGGCCGAACACCACCAGGTCGAGCAGCGAGTTGCCGCCCAGGCGGTTGGCGCCGTGCACCGACACGCAGGCGATTTCGCCGACGGCGTACAGGCCCGGGATGATGAAGTCGTTGCCGCCGGCGTCGACGCCGATGGCCTGGCCGTGAACGTTGGTCGGGATGCCGCCCATCATGTAGTGGCAGGTCGGGATGACCGGGATCGGTTCCTTGACCGGGTCGACGTGCGCGAAGGTCTCGGCCAGCTCGCAGATGCCCGGCAGGCGGCTGTGCAGCACTTCCTTGCCGAGGTGGTCGAGCTTCAGGTAGACGTATTCGCCATCCGGACCGGCGCCGCGGCCTTCGCGGATCTCGGTCGCCATGGAACGGGCGACGACGTCGCGCGAGGCGAGGTCCTTGGCGTTCGGGGCGTAGCGCTCCATGAAGCGCTCGCCATCCTTGTTCAGCAGGTAGCCGCCTTCGCCGCGGCAGCCCTCGGTGACCAGCACGCCCGCGCCGGCGATGCCGGTCGGGTGGAACTGCCACATTTCCATGTCCTGCAGCGGAATGCCGGCACGGGCCGCCATGCCGACGCCGTCACCGGTGTTGATGTGGGCGTTGGTGGTCGAGGAATAGATACGGCCGGCGCCGCCGGTGGCGAACACGGTGGCCTTGGACTTGAAGAACACGACTTCGCCGGTGGCGATTTCCATGGCGATGACGCCGCAGACGGCGCCATCCTGGTTGCGCACCAGGTCCAGGGCCAGCCACTCGATGTAGAACTTGGTGTTGTTCTTCAGGTTCTGCTGGTACAAGGTGTGCAGCAGCGCGTGACCGGTACGGTCGGCGGCGGCGCAGGTACGGGCAGCCTGGCCGCCCTCGCCGAAGTTCTTCGACTGGCCGCCGAACGGGCGCTGGTAGATGCGGCCTTCCTCGGTGCGCGAGAACGGCAGACCCATGTGCTCGAGCTCGAACACGACCTGCGGGCCGACGGCGCACATGTATTCGATGGAGTCCTGGTCACCGATGAAGTCGGCGCCCTTGACGGTGTCGTACATGTGCCAGCGCCAGTCGTCGTTGGGGTCGGCGGAGGCAATGGCGCAGGTGATGCCGCCCTGGGCGGACACGGTGTGCGAGCGGGTCGGGAAGACCTTGGAGATCAGCGCGGTCTTGAAGCCGGACTGGGCCAGCTGCAGGGAAGCACGCATGCCGGCGCCGCCGCCACCCACGATGACGGCATCAAAATTCACGGTACGGATATTCGACATGACTCAGTTTCCCCAGATGATCTGAATGCCCCAGATGACGATGACGAACATCGCGATCGCCATGGCAATCTGCACCAGCAGGCGCAGCACATCGGCCTTCGGCCCTGCATGGCTGGCGGTCAGATAGTCGGTGGTCACCGTCCACAGGCCGATCCAGCCATGCGCGACGAACGACAGCAGGGCCAGCAGCGTGAAGATGCGCATGGCCGTGGTGGTCATGAAACCGTGCCAGGTTTCATAGTCGAGGCCGGGGTGGCAGACGATAAAGCCGAACAGCACCACCGTGTAGACAGCCAGGATGACGCCGCTGACACGCTGCAGCAGCCAGTCGGACAGGCCCGAACGGGAAAAACTCGTTGCGCTCTTCATCACAGCACCACCCACACGAAGGTTGCCGCGATGCCCGCGGCGGAAAGCAGCAGAACCGCGGTCGCGAAGCGGCGACCGCCCTCCAGGGACTCACCGATGCCCCAGTCGGCAATCAGGTGCTTGACGCCGGCGAGGAAGTGGTAGACCAGACCGGCCAGGCCCACGAACAGCACCAGCCTGGCGAACAGGCCGGACAACAGTTCCTGCACCTGCGCGAAGCCCTCGGGCGACGACAGCGAGCAGCTCAGCAGCGCCAGCAGGCCCGGCACCACGAAGAACAGCAGGATGCCCGACAATCGGTGCAGGATGGAGGCGATGGCTACCGGGGACTTCAAGTTGACTTGTATGATAGTCGCCAGCGAGAGATTGACAGGTCTGTTGCTTTTCACAGATAGCGTCCTGTTGGTCTGGCCCAAGGGGCGTGGCACGGAGAGGAGAATCCAGGTCAAGTTGTTGATTTGAAAGTAATTATCACTACCAAATCAGCGCCCTTCCGGATTGCCGCGAGAGTATAATCCCGCACAATGCGTAATACAAACCGCAAGATGGCAGAAATGCGGCCGAAATGTACTTTAGGGCACATCTCTTGCTAGTACTTATGTCGAATGCGGTGATGCCAGGCACATTACATTCATTGACAATTCCGGCTTGTGATTTAAGCTACCCGCGCTTCCAATCGGACCGCCCGATCGCCGTCCTTACCCGGAGCCCGGGGACTCTCTTGGTCCCCGCCCGAGCACCGGACACCACCGACGGCACGGCAGGCCCCTCTGAGCGCTGAACCCTCTTCAGGAGACCGTAGATGACGGCCAAGAACGCGACGCTGACCATTGGCGATGAAACCCTGTCCCTGCCGGTGACCTCCGGTACCCTCGGCCCTGATGTCATCGACGTCAAGGACGTGCTGGCCAAGGGCTATTTCACGTACGACCCGGGCTTCATGGCCACCTCGGCCTGCGAATCGAAGATCACCTTCATCGACGGCGACCAGGGCATCCTGCTGCACCGCGGCTACCCGATCGGCCAGCTGGCCGAACAGGCCGAATACCTCGAGGTCTGCTACCTGCTGCTCAACGGCGAGCTGCCGAACGCCGAGCAGAAGGCCGAGTTCGCCAAGCTGATCAACAGCCACACCATGGTCAACGACCAGCTGCGCAAGTTCTTCGAAGGCTTCCGCCGTGACGCCCACCCGATGGCCATCATGTGCGGCGTGGTCGGCGCCCTCTCCGCCTTCTACCACGACAACCTCGACGTCAACGACTCCAAGCACCGCGAAATCACCGCCATCCGCCTGATCGCCAAGATCCCGACCATCGCCGCGATGAGCTACAAGTACACTGTCGGCCAGCCGTTCGTGTACCCGCGCAACGACCTGGGCTACGCCGAGAACTTCCTGCACATGATGTTCTCCGTGCCGGCCGACCCGAACTACAAGGTCAACCCGGTGCTGGCCAAGGCCATGGACCGCATCTTCACGCTGCACGCCGACCATGAGCAGAACGCCTCGACCTCGACCGTGCGCCTGGCCGGCTCCACCGGCGCCAACCCGTACGCCTGCATCTCCGCCGGCATCGCCGCCCTCTGGGGCCCGGCGCACGGCGGCGCCAACGAAGCCGTGCTGAAGATGCTCGACGAGATCGGCACGGTCGAGAACGTCGCCGGCTTCATGGAAAAGGTGAAGACCAAGGAAGTGAAGCTGATGGGCTTCGGCCACCGCGTCTACAAGAACTTCGACCCGCGCGCCAAGGTCATGAAGCAGACCTGCGACGAAGTCCTCGCCGCCCTCGGCATCAACGACCCGCAGCTGGCACTGGCCATGGAGCTGGAGCGCATCGCCCTGAGCGACCCGTACTTCGTCGAACGCAAGCTGTACCCGAACGTCGACTTCTACTCGGGCATCATCCTCAAGGCCATTGGCATTCCGACCGCCATGTTCACCGTGATCTTCGCCCTCGCCCGCACCGTCGGCTGGATCTCGCACTGGCTGGAAATGCACAGCGCCTCGTACAAGATCGGCCGTCCGCGCCAGCTCTACACGGGCTACACCCAGCGCGACTTCGTGCCGGTGGACAAGCGCTGAGCATCAGCCGGCTGCCACGCCGCATACAAAGAAAAGGCCGCCCTCGGGCGGCCTTTTCTTTATCCGGCACCTCGGCCGACCGGCGCCCGGTGCGCGCAAGCACGACCGCGGCCTGTCCGGGCACGCACAAGGCGTCGCGAAGGACGGGCTGGACTGCATCGAAAGAGCGGGAGGTTTCGCGACGGACCGCCCGCCAAGGAGCGGCCGGGACAGCGGTGTCAGACCGCCGGATGCCAGAGCTGGGCCGATGCGGTGACGCGGGCGGTGGCATCGGAGGACAGGGCCTCCTGCCAGGTGTCTTCGGCGTATTCGCGGCAGGCGCCGCAGCAGGTGGAAACGCCGGTACGCTGCTGCAGCTCCTCGAAGCTGGACACGCCGTCACGCGCGGCCTGGCGAATGGCGCGATCGGTGACTCCGTGGCACAGACAGACGTACATTGAAGAACCCCCTGCGGATGTGCCCACATTATAAATAAGACAAATTCGTATTTTCAAGA
>NZ_PTQZ01000160.1 GCF_002943415.1 Amnimonas aquatica
GTCCGGCTTCGCGCTCACGCTGCACAACGATGTCATCGGCCCCTACCTGGACAGCTTCGCCAGCGACGAGCAGAAGGCACGCTGGCTGCCCAGGATCGTTTCCGGCGAGGGCATCCTGGCCATCGGAATGACCGAGCCGGGCACCGGCTCCGACCTCAAGAACATCAAGACGCGCATCGAGGACAAGGGCGACCACTACCTGCTCAACGGTTCCAAGACCTACATTTCCAACGGCATCCTGGCCGACATCGTGATCGTCGCCGCGCAGCACGAAGGCACCGGCGGCATCAGCCTGATCGTGGTCGAGCGCGGCATGGAAGGCTTCGNTCACCAAGGAGCGCCAGGCCTTCGGCAAGCCGATCAGCAAGTTCCAGAACACCAGCTTCAAGCTCGCCGAAATGAAGACCGAGATCACCATCGGCCAGACCTTCATCGACTCGCTGGTGCTCAAGGCCAACGACGGCACGCTGGCGCCGGACGAGGCCTGCATGGCCAAGTACTGGATCACCGACCTGCTCAACAAGGTCTGCTACGAGTGCCTGCAGCTGCACGGCGGTGCCGGCTACATGATGGAGTACCCGATCGCGCGCGCCACGCTGGATGCCCGCATCACGACCATCTTCGCCGGCACCAACGAGATCATGAAGCAGGTCATCGGGCGCAGCATGGGACTCTGAGATGAGACTCTGAGCGGGCAACGCCGGTTCTGGCAAGGTCACGGTGAAAAGCCGGGGGCTGGGGGTGGAAAACACGCTGGAAAGCGCTACAGTTTTCCACCCCCAGCCCCCGGCTTTTCACCTCGGGCCCACGCCGGATACCGGAGCTCCCCGATGTTCTCACTGCATCCCCGCCTCGCCGCCGACACCATCCACCTCGGCGACTTCCCGCTCAGCCAGTGCCTGCTGATGAACGACAGCCAGTACCCGTGGCTGATCCTGGTGCCGCGCCAGGCCGACCTGCGCGAGGTGCACGAACTGTCCGAGGCCGACCAGCAGCAGCTGCTGCGCGAATCGTCGTGGGTCAGCGCGCGCCTGGCGGCCGCGCTCGGCGCCAGCAAGATGAACGTCGCCAATCTCGGCAACGTGGTGGCGCAACTGCACTGGCACATCATCGCGCGTTTCGAGCACGACCCGGCCTGGCCGGCGCCGGTCTGGGGCCGCCACCCGGTGCGCGCCTACCGTGACGACGAGCTGGCGGCACGCATCGAGGCGCTGCGCGACGCCCTGCCCGGCGATGGCGCTGTGCCGCTGACCTGGGTTCGCTGAACCTCCGTGCCCGATCTCGCGGCGCTGCTGCCCGCCGGCCCCGGCTTCGCGCTCGGGCCGGGCAGCGCCCTGCTGCTGGTGCTGCTGTCGGCCTTCACCGCCCTGCTCACCGCCGGGCTGGGCCTGGGCGGCGGCGTGCTCCTGCTCGGGGGCATGGCCTTCCTGGTGCCACCGGCGGCGCTCATCCCCGTGCATGGCGTGGTGCAGATCGGCGCCAACGCCGGCCGCACCTGGCTGCTGCGCCAACACACCGACCACGGCATCCTGCTGCCCTTCGCCATCGGCGCGCTGGCCGGCACGCTGGCGGGCGGCAGCCTGGCGCTGCAGCTGCCGCCGCACTGGCTCAACCTCGCGCTGGTGCTGTTCATCCTCTGGGCGGCCTGGGGCCGCTGGCCGGCGCTGCGCGGCCGCGCCGAGCGCGCCGGGCTGTGGGCCGGCGGCCTCGGCATCAGCTTCCTGAGCATGTTCGTGGGCGCCACCGGGCCGCTGGTGGCATCGCTGATGAAAAGCCGGGCCATGGACCGGCAGCGCCACATGGCCACCTTCTCCGCCTGCATGACCCTGCAGCACGGCCTGAAGATCGCCGCTTTCGGCCTCTTCGGCTTCCAGTTCGCGCCCTGGCTGCCGCTGCTGGCCGCCATGATCGCCAGCGGTTTCATCGGCACCTGGCTGGGCGAACGCTGGCTGGCCGGCCGCAGCGATGCCGGCTTCCAGCGCGTGCTGGCCTGGCTGCTCACCGCCATGGCGCTGCAGCTGCTCTGGCAGGCGACCGCGCCTTTCAGGTAGAACGGTGGCTGTCATATCGGGAGATGCGCGGATGGAACTCGTACGCGGCAAGGCCGCCAAGGTCAGGCACACCCTGCAGATGGGACGCGGCGCCGGCGACCGCCACAGCAACGTCAGCACCACGCACATCTGCCTGCTGCAGCTGCAGGAGCGCACCGTCAGCCTGCACGCCCGGCATCCGCTGATCGTCAACGAGGGCGACCAGCTCGTGATCGCCGGCCGCAGCGACCGCCAGGGCCTGCTGCGCGGCTTCGCGCACGCCAACCTGAGCACCGGTACGCGGGGAGATGACGGCCTCTGGCAGCACATCATCGCCGCCCCCGTCTGCCTCGCGGCGGCGGGGTTCATCTGGGGCGCGATGGCCGGCGTCAGCATCAACGGCGTGCCGCTGCACTGGCTGCCGTCGCTGCTGCTGGCCGGCGTCGGCATCTATTTCGCGGTGCGCGGCGCGCAGGTCTGGCAGGCGGTGCAGCGGGTCGGCCAGGAAAGCGCGCGCTGAGACCGGTGCGGCACGGGCACATGCCATCCCGTGCCTGCGGTCCGGACAGCGCAGGCCATGCCAGCGTCCGTCAGTCGTCGCGGGTCAGCACTTCCAGCAGCTCGATCTCGAACACCAGGTTGGAGCCCGGCTTGATATGGGCGCCGACCTGACGCTCGCCGTAGGCCAGGTGCGCGGGCACGAACAGCTTGCGGCGGCCGCCGACACGCATGCCCATGAGCCCCTGGTCCCAGCCCTTGATGACGCGGCCGGTGCCGATCACGCACTGGAACGGCTGGCCGCGCTGCCACGAGGAATCGAAGCAGGTGCCATCCTCCAGCCAGCCGCTGTACTGGGTGGAGATGAGCGCGCCCTTCACCGCGACCTTGCCCTCGCCCACCACCAGATCCTCGATCACCAGCTCACCGCTCACGCAATGCTCCTCGGCCCTGCGGCCCGCTTCAGGCGTCATGGCCCGGATTGAGACGTTGCAGGCGACGCAGCAGCGCCGGCCACACGAAGGCGCCGCCGAGGCCGCCGGTCTGCACGCGCATGGATTCGGCGACGCCGGCGACGATGCGCGGATCGACCTCGGTCAGCGGCCCGCCGGCCTGCGCCGCGAGCTGGATCTGGCAGGTGCTCTCGAACACGTACATGTTCAGGAAGGCATCGGCGATGCTGGCGCCGCAGGTCAGCAGGCCGTGGTTGCGCAGCATGAGGAAGCTGGCGCTGCCGAGGTCATCCTGCAGGCGCGGCTTCTCGTCCGGCCGGAACGCCACGCCCTCGTAGTCGTGATAGGCCAGCGAGGCCAGCACGAAGGTGGACTGCTGCGAGATCGGCAGCACGCCGCCCTGCTGCGCGCTCACCGCCACGCCGGCGCGGGTATGCGTGTGCAGCACGCACTGCACGTCCGGACGCGCCTCGTGCACGGCGCTGTGGATGACGAAGCCGGCCGGGTTCACCGGGTGCGGCGAATCGCTGAGCTTGTTGCAGTCGCGGTCGACCTTGATCAGCGACGAGGCGGTGATCTCGTCGAACATGAGGCCGTAGGGATTGATCAGGAAATGGTGCTCGGGCCCGGGCAGGCGCGCGGTGATGTGCGTGAACACCAGATCGCTCCAGCCGTACAGGGCCACCAGCCGGTAGCAGGCGGCGAGGTCGCAGCGCAGCTGCCACTCCTCCAGGCTGACCTGCTCCCTGAGGGAAGATGTGCTCATGATGTCTGCTCCCGCCTTGTTCTTGTTGTCGGATGTCGCTACGGCCGGCACGGATCGGCGTCTGCGGCCGGGCGTTCAGGCCGCCGCCTCAGGAAGCCAGCCAGCGCCGCAGCCGGCTCCACTTCGCGCGGTCCTCGGCGCGGTGCGCCTGCAGCGTCGTCACCAGCGCCGCGATGGCCTCCGCGGTCTGCTCGCGCACCTGCCACTGCAGCTCGCGCTCCGGCGCATCGCACTGCAGGTGCGCGGTCGGGATGCGCTCGCCGCAGGCGATGTAGAAACGCTCCGGACGCGGCAGCGGCGTGCCCGCCACGCCCCTGACCACCGG
The DNA here is from genome assembly GCF_002943415.1 of Amnimonas aquatica. Classification (GTDB taxonomy): domain Bacteria; phylum Pseudomonadota; class Gammaproteobacteria; order Pseudomonadales; family Moraxellaceae; genus Perlucidibaca; species Perlucidibaca aquatica_A. The sequence continues at coordinate 4,072 of NZ_PTQZ01000160.1, forward strand.
CGCGATGAGATCGCCGCCGCGCAGCCGGCGGTCCAGTCCGGCGACGCGGTCGAGCCAGTTCCACGCCCGGCTCTGACGGATGTCGTCGGCATCGGCGACGATGTCGTAGGTCTCGTTCGGCCCCACCGAGGCGAAGGGAATGATGTCGTAACC
>NZ_PTQZ01000161.1 GCF_002943415.1 Amnimonas aquatica
GCCTTGCCCGATATGTTGCGTGAAAGACCGGGATGAGTCGCGTTATGCTGGGTACGCAGCATTTGCCGGTAGAACGCCGGCAACCCGGACTGCCACGCTTTAGGAGCCCGTCATGAATGCCACTCCCCGCATGACCAACCTGTTCCTGCAACTGGGGCTGGATGCCAGCGAGCAGGCGATCGCCGATTTCATCGAGACGCACCAGCTGCCCGCCGACGTCAGCATCGCCAATGCGCCGTTCTGGACCCCCGGCCAGCGCCAGTTCCTGGCCGAGCAGATCCGGGGCGATGCCGCCTGGGCCATGGTCGTGGACCAGCTCAACGAGTCCCTGCACGAGGATGCCGTGCGCGCCCGCACCGCCACCTGAGCCGCCGGCCGCTGTGCTGGTCGTGGTGCCGGCCCGGACCCGCCGGACGGCCATTGTGCGGCGTCGGCGTTTTGCTATCCTGCGCGGCACGCCGGCCCGCGTTCGCGCCGGTGTCCGGCCACGACCGGCAGCCGCCGCACAGGAAACCTCCAGATGACCGTCTCCGCGCGTTCCCCCATCGGTGTCTTCGACTCCGGCATCGGCGGCCTGACCGTGGTGCGCGCGCTCATGGAGCGGCTGCCGTTCGAGGACATCGTCTACTTCGGCGACACCGCGCGCGTGCCTTACGGCGTGAAGTCGGTGGACACCATCCGCAGCTTCACCACGCAGATCGCCGACTACCTGCTCGAGCGCGACGTCAAGCTGCTGATCATCGCCTGCAACACCATGGCGGCGGTGGCCGGCGAGGCCGTGCGCGCCCGTTCCCCGGTGCCGGTGCTGGACGTGATCGATGCCGGCGCCCGCGCCGCGGTGGAGATCAGCCGCAAGGGCATCGGCGTCATCGGCACGCCGACCACGGTCAACTCCAATGCCTATGCGCGCAACATCCACGCCCTCAACCCGGACCTGCGCGTGTACTCGCAGGCCTGCCCGCTGTTCGTGCCGCTGGTGGAAGAGGGCTGGCTCGATCACGAGGTCACGCGCCTGACCGCGCGCGAGTACCTGAAGCCGGCGCTGGTCGAGCAGATCGACGCGCTGGTGCTGGGCTGCACGCACTACCCGCTGCTGAAGCCGCTGCTGCAGGAGGTCGCCGGTCCCGGCATCCGCCTGGTGGACTCGGCCATCACCATCGCCGAGCAGACCGCGCGCGTGCTGAGCGAAATGGAGATGCACAACCCGCAGCGCCAGGAGCCGCGCTACGACTACGTGGTGACCGACATCCCGCTGCGTTTCCAGACCATCGGCAGCCGTTTCCTCGGCCGCGAGTTCAAGCACCTGGAACAGGTCCGCTGGTGAGTCCGAGCAGGCAGGAGGGGGCTGGAAAAACGCGTGCGCTACAATTTCCAGCCCCCACCTGCCTGCGCGGACTCACGGCCGGCGACCCTGACCGGGTGGTCGGTCGGCGGCCGGCGCGGGCCGGCCGGGTTTCGTAGAATGCTCAGGTATTGAGCGCCTGTTCGCTGCCACTGAGGAAGTCGTCTTGCCGGCCACGTTGTCGCGTCACGCCATCTGGGAGTCCCTGCCGCACCATCTCTGGGATGTCATCGTCATCGGCGGCGGCATCACCGGTGCCGGCGTGGCGCGCGAGGCCGTGCGCCGCGGCCTGAAGACCCTGCTGATCGAACAGACGGACTACAGCTGGGGCACCTCCAGCCGCTCTTCCAAGATGGTCCACGGCGGCCTGCGCTACATCGCCCAGGGCGAGGTGCGCCTGACCTGGCATTCGCTGACCGAGCGCGAGCGCCTGCTGCGCGAAGCCCCCGGACTGGTCGAGCGCATGGGCTACCACTATGCCCACTTCAAGGGCGTGTTCCCCGGCCGCTGGCCGTTCGCGCTGGTGGTCACCGCCTACGATTTCCTGGCGCGCGTGCGCGACCGCCGCTATTTCAAGCCATCGGTATTCCTGCAGCGCATGCCCGGCTACCGCAGCGCCGGCCTCACCGGCGCCACCCGCTACACCGATGCGCTCACCGACGATTCGCGTCTGGTGCAGCGTGTGCTCGACGAGGCGGTGGCGGAGGGCCTGACCCTGATCAACTACGTGAAGGCCGCCGACCTCGCCATGGCCGGCAGCCGCGTCACCGGCCTGCACCTCGAGGACACCGCCGATGGCGGTCGCGCGCTGGTCAGCGCACGCACGGTGATCAACGCCACCGGCGCCTGGGCCGATCGCCTGCGCCGCAAGCTGGTGGATGAAGTGCGGGTGCGCCCGCTGCGCGGCAGCCATCTGGTGTTCCCGCGCGAGCGCCTGCCGCTGGCCGAGGCGGTGATCTGCCATCACCCGGACGATGGCCGCGTCATGTTCATCTACCCGTGGGAAGGACGGACCATGGTCGGCACCACCGACCTGGACCACCGCGAGGACATGGACACCGAAGCGTCGATCCATGCCGACGAGGTCAGCTACCTGCTCCGCGGCGTCAATGACAAGTTCCCGCAGGCCGGGCTCACGACCGCCGATGTCATTTCCACCTTCTCCGGCGTCAGGCCGGTGGTCAGTGCCGGCGACGGCAGCGACCCCTCGAAGGAGAGCCGCAGCCACATGGCCTGGGACGACCACGGCCTGATCACCGTGACCGGCGGCAAGCTCACCACCTTCCGCCTCATCGCGCTGGATGCCCTGAAGCTGGCCGAGCCCTACCTGGACCGCGAGATCCGCGACACCGGCGAGGCGGTGTTCTCGGCGCCGCAGCCCGGACCGGCGCCTGCGGGCATGGCAGCGGACGTGTTCGCCCGCCTGGTGGCGCGCTTCGGCATCCGCACCCGCGATTTCCTGGCCGAGATGCCGGCGGAAGAGCTGGTGCCGGTGGCCGGCACTGCCACGCTGCTGGCGGAGCTGCGCTGGGCTTGCCGCCACGAGCAGGTGGTGCATCTCGACGACCTGCTGCTGCGCCGCGTGCGCCTGGGCATCCTGCTGCCGGGCGGCGGTCTGGATGCCGTGCCGGCGCTGGACGGCATCCTGTCCGGCGAGCTGGGCTGGACGGCTGACCGCATCGCCGACGAGCGTGTACGCTATGCCGGCATCTGGCGGCGTTATTATTCGCTGCCGGCGGCCTGATATCCGCTGACAGCGGCCAGAGCCGGAGCGTGTCCTCCGGCTGGCGCCGGCGCCGTGCCGCGAGTTTCCAAGGAGGTTTCCATGACCACTGTCCGTCTTCTGCGTCCGCTGGCCGCCGCCGTCATTCTGGCCGCGGGCCTGGCCGCCTGCGTCAGCACCACGCAACAGGGTGCCACCGGCATCAAGCGCCAGCAGCTCATGCTGCTGTCGTCCAGCCAGGTCGATGCCATGGCGGTCGAGAGCTATAACGGCGAGCTCAGCAAGGCGCGCGAGAAGAAGGCGCTGAACACCGACAAGGCCAACCTGGAGCGCATCCGGCGCATCGCCGACCGGCTCGTTCCCCAGGTCGCCACCTTCCGCAGCGATGCCGTGTCCTGGCAGTGGGAGGTCAACCTGGAAACGCGCGACGAACTCAACGCCTACTGCGCGCCCGGCGGCAAGATCATGTTCTTCACCGGCATCATCACCAAGCTCAAGCTGACCGATGACGAGATCGCCGCCATCATGGGCCACGAGATCGCCCACGCGCTGCGCGAGCATGGCCGCGAGCGCATGTCGCAGGCCTACGCGCAGAGCGCCGGCATCGGCATCATCGGCGCGGTGACCGGCATGTCGCAGGGCACCGGCGAGCTGGTGAAGACCGCCGTGCAGGTCGGACTGACGCTGCCGCACAGCCGTGGCCAGGAGTCCGAGGCCGACATCATGGGCCTGGAGCTGCTGGCGCGCGCCGGCTACAACCCCAACGCCGCCGTCACCCTCTGGCAGAAGATGGGCGAGGCCACCGGCAACACCAGCGGTTCCTTCACCAGCACCCACCCGGGCAGCGCCCAGCGCATCCGCGACCTGCAGGCCGCCATTCCCAAGGTCATGCCGCTCTACGAGGCGGCGAAGCGCAATCCGCCGGCGGCCAGGGCGATCGTCCCCAGGACTTGAGCTGGCACTGGTCTGCGTGACCGGAGGGTGGGAGCCGAGGCGGCGGGGTTTCCTTTTCGCGGGCGGTGCCGGCGCCCGGGCACCGCGCTCCGATCATGAGCCGCTGTCAGGTCGGGAGGTGGGGCGGGCCGGAAATTGTAGCGCAGGCGTTTTTCCGGCCCGCCCCACCTCCCGACCTGTCCA
>NZ_PTQZ01000162.1 GCF_002943415.1 Amnimonas aquatica
CCGGCCTGCAGCCCGACATCGTCATGACCGCGCTCGACTCCGACGTGATCAAGACCTATGTCGAGCTGGGGCTGGGCGTGGGCATCACCGCATCGCAGGCGTTCAATCCGCAGCGCGACATCGGGCTGAAGGCGCTGGACAGCGAACACCTGTTCGAGGCCAGCACCACCCGCCTGGCGGTGCGCACCGGGCACTACCTGCGCGATTTCGCCTACCGCTTCATCGAGCTGTGCTCGCCGGAGCTGGAAGAGGACATCGTGCGGCAGCGCATACAGCATGCAGGCACGTGAAGCAGGATTGCGGCCAAGGCCTCAGGTTGCCCAGGACGCAATCACTGCGTTGAATGTGGCGCTGGGGCGCATCACCGCGTCCAGCTTGGCCGGATCGGGCAGATAGTAGCCTCCGATGACGGATGGCGTACCCTGCACCTGCGCCAGCTCATCGACAATTTTCTGCTCGCTGGCCGCAAGCGCTTCGGCCAGCGGCTTGAACCTGGCCGCCAGTTCGGCATTGTCGCTTTGCTCGGCCAGGGCCTGGGCCCAGTACATGGCGAGGTAGAAGTGGCTGCCGCGGTTGTCGAGCTGACCGGTCTTGGGCGAAGGCCCCTTGCTGTTGTCGAGCAGCTTGCCGGTGGCAGCATCCAGCGTCTGGGCGAGCACCTTGGCCTTGGCATTGCCATTCTTGAGGCCCAGCTCTTCCAGACTCACGGCCAGCGCCAGGAACTCGCCGAGCGAATCCCAGCGCAGATGATTCTCTTCCACCAGCTGCTTCACATGCTTGGGCGCCGAGCCGCCAGCACCGGTCTCGTACATGCCGCCGCCAGCCATGAGCGGCACGATCGACAGCATCTTGGCCGACGTGCCCAGCTCCATGATGGGGAACAGGTCGGTCAGGTAGTCGCGCAGGATATTACCGGTGGCACTGATGGTATCGAGGCCGCGAATCACACGCTCCAGCGTGTAGCGCATGGCACGAACCTGACTCATGATCTGGATGTCGAGACCTGTGGTGTCCTGTTCCTGCAGGTACAGCCGCACCTTGGCAATCAGCTGGGCTTCATGCGGACGGTAAGCGTCCAGCCAGAACACGACCGGCATGCCGGAGTTGCGCGCACGCGTCACGGCCAGCTTGACCCAGTCGCGCACGGCGGCGTCCTTGGTCTGGCACATGCGCCAGATGTCGCCGGCTTCCACGTTCTCGCTCAGCAGCACTTCACCGGTGGCCAGGTCGGTGATGTTGGCCACGCCATCCTCGGAGATCTCGAAGGTCTTGTCGTGCGAGCCGTACTCTTCGGCCTGCTGCGCCATCAGGCCGACGTTGGGCACGGTACCCATGGTGGTCGGATCGAAGGCACCATGCCATTTGCAGAAGTTGATCATTTCCTGGTAGATGCGGGCGAAGGTCGACTCCGGCATCACCGCCTTCACGTCGCGCAGGCGGCCGTCGGCACCGTACATCTTGCCGCCGTTGCGGATCATGGCGGGCATGGAGGCGTCGACGATCACGTCGTTGGGGGAATGGAAGTTGGTGATGCCCTTGCTCGAGTCGACCATGGCCAGCTTGGGCCGGTGCTCGTGGCAGGCGTGCAGGTCCTGCTTGATCTCGTCCTGCAGACTCTCCGGCAGCGTGGCGATCTTGTTGTAGAGATCGACCATGCCGTTGTTCACGTTCACGCCCAGCTCCTCGAACAGCTTGCCGTGCTTCTCGAAGGCATCCTTGTAGAAAATCCTGACGCAGTGGCCGAACACGATCGGGTGCGAGACCTTCATCATGGTGGCCTTGACGTGCAGCGAGAACATCACGCCGGTCTTGTGCGCATCCTCGATTTCCCGCTCGTAGAAGGCCACCAGCGCCTTCTTGCTCATGAACATGGAATCGATCACTTCGCGGTCGAGCAGCGAGACCTTGGGCTTGAGCACGATGGTCTTGCCGCTTTTGGTGATCAGCTCCATTTTCACGTCGCGGGCGCGATCCAGCGTCATGGACTTCTCGCCATGGTAGAAGTCGCCCGCGTGCATGTGCGAGACATGCGTGCGCGAGGCCTGGCTCCATTCCGCCATGCTGTGCGGGTGCTTGCGGGCGTAGTTCTTCACCGCCGCCGGCGCACGGCGGTCGGAGTTGCCCTCGCGCAGCACCGGGTTCACCGCGCTGCCGATACACTTGCCGTAGCGTGCGCGGATATCCCGCTCCGCGTCGGTCTGCGGAGCTTCGGGAAAGTTGGGAAGCTGGTAGCCCTTGTCCTGCAATTCCTTGATGGCGGCCTTGAGCTGCGCCACCGAAGCGCTGATGTTGGGCAGCTTGATGATGTTGGCCTCGGGCTGCAGCGTGAGCCTGCCCAGCGCGTCCAGCGTGTCTGGCACGCGCTGCGCCTCGGTCAGCACCTCCGGGAACTGGCCCAGGATGCGGGTCGCCAACGAGATGTCACTGGTCGCCACGTCTATGTCCGCCGATGCCGCGAAGGCCTGCACGATGGGCAGGAGTGAAGCGGTTGCCAGGCGGGGGGCTTCATCGGTCAGGGTGTAGATGATCGTGGGTCGCGAATTACTCATCTCGTCGTCTCGTGGTTTTAGGGAAACAAAAGGACGTATTGCACCAGCACCAGCAGTTTGCAGGCAGACCCGCGCTCACCCGATACCGTACCACAACCGGAAAGCCGGCAAAGCCGCGCTAAACGTCCAGGGGACTGCTTTTCACCAGACGGATTCAACACCATGCCTGATGACAATATGCAGCGCTCATCACACCCACCAGGGGTAAATGTCCGGCATCTCGCTCGCTCTGCCGGCGTACTGCGGGTCGCGCTTCTCCAGGAAGGAGCGCACGCCTTCCTTGCCATCCTCCAGGCTGGTGTAGAACATGGCCAGCGAGTCGATGCGGTGCGCTTCCAGCGGGTGCGGCTGGGCGGCGTTGCGGTAGAGCATCTGGCGCGCGAAAGCGACCGCCACCGGTGACTTGTTGACACTGAACTTGCGCGCCAGCGCGTAGGCGGCGGGCAGCAGGTCGTCGGGCGCGTGCACCGAGCGCACCAGACGGCCCGCCAGCGCCTCCTCGGCGCTCAGGATGTCACCGCTGTAGACCCACTCCAGCGCCTGCTGGATACCGACGATGCGCGGCAGGAACCAGCTCGAGCAGGCCTCCGGCACCACCCCGATCTTGCCGAACACGAAGCCGATGCGCGCCTTCTCGGAAGCCAGGCGGATGTCCATGGCCAGCGTCATGGTGGCGCCGATGCCCACCGCGGCGCCGTTGATGGCGCCGATCACCGGCTTCTTGCAGTCGTAGATGGCCAGCGTCACGCGCCCGCCGGTGTCGCGCACGCCGCGCTGGATGGCCGTGTCGGTGAGGCGCTCGTGCATGTCCGCGACAGTGGGGCGCTGCGTCTCGTCGAGACCGAAGACATTGCCGCCCACCGACAGGTCCATGCCGGCGCAGAAGGCGCGGCCGGCGCCGGTGACCACGATGGCGCGAACATCGTCGTCCTCGCTGGCGCGGCGGAAGGCGTGCTCGAGCTCGTCGGCCATGTCCACCGTGAAGGCATTGAGCTGGTCCGGACGGTTCAGGGTCAGCGTCAGGATGTGGTCTTCGACACGGTAGTCGATGCTGCTGTAGGAGGGATTGCTGGACATGCTGGCTCCACGACCGGGAACGGCCCGGCTCTTGTTGTCGGTAACGGCGCGCGAGTCCGGATGCCCGGACGCGCCGCAAGCCCCATGCTAGCACTCCGACCGGCCTGTGCACCCTGTTTCCGGCCGTCCCGACCAGGCCCTTCCGGTCACCGCCGGACAGGCCACACCGGCATTTGCCGCCGGCAGCGGCCTCCGGTACAACTGGGCACTCCACCCCGTCCACAGGAGCCGTCATGGCCGCCCGCCACATCACCGCCAGCTTCTCCGGCACCCCTTACCAGGTCATCCTGCGCGATGGCGTACACCACTGGCTCGGCGACGAGCCCGCCGATGTCGGCGGCACCGACTCCGGCCCGTCGCCGCACTCGCTGGTGCTCTCCGGCCTCGGCGCCTGCACCGTGGCGACGCTGGTCATGTACGCGAAACGCAAGGAGTGGCCGCTGGCCGGGGTGCGCGTGGAGCTGGACCTGACCCAGCCGGGCAAGGCCGAGGCCGGCGCGCAGATCAGCCGCGAGATCCACCTGGAAGGCCCGCTGGACGCCGAACAGCGCGAGCGGCTGCTGCAGATCGCCAA
>NZ_PTQZ01000163.1 GCF_002943415.1 Amnimonas aquatica
GCCTGTTCGGCAAGGCCGCCCCGAAGACGGTGGAGAACTTCCGCGCCCTGGCCACCGGCGAGCGCGGCAAGAGCCGCTCGGGTGCCACCTTGCACTACAAGGGCTCGGTGTTCCATCGCATCATTCCCGGTTTCATGATCCAGGGCGGCGACTTCACGCGCGGCAATGGCACCGGCGGAGAGAGCATCTACGGCAAGCCGTTCGCGGATGAAAGCTTCACGCTCAAGCACGACCGTCCGGGCCTGCTCAGCATGGCCAACTCGGGACCGAACACCAACGGTTCGCAGTTCTTCATCACCACCGCGCCGGCAGCGCACCTGAACGGTCGCCATGTGGTATTCGGCCAGGTCGAAGAGGGCGTTGCGGTGGCACAGCGCATCGAGCGCGCCGGCGGCTGGGACGGTCGTCCCCGTGCCAGGGTGGTGATCCGCGACAGCGGCGAGCTGCCGCTGGTCCCGGCCGTGAAGACGCCTGCCGGCGAGCCGGCGTCCGCCGTCAGGGAGTGAGGTCGGGAAGTGGCGGTGCTGGGTGCGCCGCGCGGCCTCAGCTGCGCGGCCGGATGTCCTCGACGTGCAGCGGGAAGTGTCCGCTGCGGCGGTCCTCGAAGTAGTGCCTGAGCGTCTTCTTCACGGACGGGAAGGCCAGCTCGTCCCAGGGGATCTCGTCTTCGCTGAACAGGCGGCATTCCAGCGACTCCACGCCGACCCCGAAGCGCCCCTCGACCAGCTCGGCGCGGTGCAGCATGTAGACCTGGCTGATGTAGGGAATGTTGTAGACCGTGTACAGCTGCAGGTCGCGGACATTGGCCTCGGCTTCTTCCCAGGTCTCGCGCGCGGCGCCCTCGGCGATGGTCTCGCCGTTCTCCATGAAGCCGGCCGGCAGCGTCCAGTAGCCGTGGCGCGGCTCGATGGCGCGGCGGCAGAGCAGCACCCGGTCGCCCCACACCGGCAGGCAGCCGGCGATGATCTTGGGGTTCTGGTAATGCACGGTGGCGCACTGCGGGCAGACATGGCGCAGGCGGCTGTCCCCGTCGGGGATGCGATGCTCGACGGCATGGCCGCAGTGACTGCAGAAATTCATGGAAAAGGCTCCGGAACAATGCCGTGCAGTATATACCTGACGGACTGTGTATGATCTCCGCATGACCGAGCATTCACTGATCCAGACCCTGCGCCACAACCTGCGTCCTTCGCCGCCGCCGGCCGATGGCGCCGACGCGGCGGTGCTCATTCCCATCCTCGGCGGGCGCGAGCCCGAGGTGCTGCTGACGCGGCGCGCGGCGCACATGAAGTCGCATGCCGGCGAGGTCGCCTTCCCGGGCGGCAAGCGCGAGCCCGGCGACCTGCACCTGGCCATGACGGCGCTGCGCGAGAGCGAGGAAGAAGTCGCCCTGCCCATGCACAGCGTCGAGGTCATCGGTGCGCTCAAGCCGGCGCGCGCCAAGAGCGGCATCCTGGTGCTGCCGGTGGTCGGCGTGGTCGACGGCGAGCCCGACCTGGTCGGCAATCCGGACGAAATCGAAAGCGTGTTCCGGGTGCCGCTGCGCTACTTCATCGAGACCCCGGCGGCGCGCGACCACCGCATCAACTTCCGCGGCATCGATCTGGTGGTGCCGTGCTTCCGCTACGAGGGCTACGTGATCTGGGGCCTGACCGCCTACATGCTGGTGGATTTCATCCGCCACGGCCTCGAGCACCACATCGACTACCCCTGGCCGCCGGCGCTGCCGGGCATGCTCGTGCCCGGCGCGCGCTGAGGCCGCTTCCGAGGAACTGCCATGAAATATTCCCTGGGCGACCGCCGCGTCGAGGCCAAGGGCGAGCACTGGGTTGCCGACAGCGCCACCGTCATCGGTTCGGTGGTGCTGGAGGAGAACGCCAGCGTCTGGTTCGGCGCCGTGGTGCGCGGCGACTGCGATGTCATCACCATCGGCGAGAACAGCAACGTGCAGGATGGCGCCGTGCTGCACACCGACTACGGCTTTCCGCTCAGCATCGGGCGCGATGTCACCGTCGGCCACCAGGCCATGCTGCACGGCTGCACCATAGGCGACGGTTCGCTGATCGGCATCCAGGCGGTGATCCTCAATGGCGCGAAGATCGGCAAGGGCTGCATCATCGGTGCCGGCGCGCTGATCGCCGAGGGCAAGGAGATTCCCGACGGCTCGCTGGTGGTTGGATCGCCCGGCAAGGTCGTGCGCCAGCTCGACGAGGCCACGCAGCAGCGCCTGCTGCTGAGCGCGCAGCACTATGTCGGCAATGCCCGCCGCTTCCGCGACGAACTGAAACTGCAGGATGACTGAGCGCCGATGCACGAGGGCCGGATGACCGCGTCGCTGTCGCCCTGCATCGGCCGCTGCCGGCTCGACGAGCACAAGGTCTGCATCGGCTGCCTGCGCACCATCGACGAGATCGGTCGCTGGGGCTTGTTGAGCGTCGACGAGCAACGCAGAATCCTGCGCCAGATCGAGGGCCGGCGTCAGCCGCCGGCAGCTTCCATCCCTTCTTCCGCTTTCCCGGAGCCATCGCCATGACCCAGCCCGTTCTCGGCACCCCGTTTTCCGCCACCGCCACCCGCGTCATGCTGCTCGGCGCCGGCGAGCTGGGCCGCGAGGTCATCATCGAGCTCAAGCGCCTGGGCTGCGAGGTCATCGCCGTCGACCGCTACGAGCACGCGCCGGGCATGCAGGTCGCCGACCGCTTCCATGTCATCTCCATGCTCGACGGCGCCGCGCTGCGGCGCGTCATCGAGCAGGAAAAGCCGGCGCTGATCGTGCCCGAGATCGAGGCCATCGCCACCGACGAACTGGTGAAGCTGGAGGCCGAGGGCTGGCACGTGGTGCCGACCGCGCGCGCCGCGCAGCTGACCATGAACCGCGAGGGCATCCGTCGTCTGGCCGCGGAAACCCTGGGCCTGCCGACCTCGCCGTATGTCTTCGCCGACACCTTCGAGTCCTTCGCTGCCGGGGTCGCGCAGGTCGGCATGCCCTGCGTGGTCAAGCCCATCATGTCGTCGTCGGGCAAGGGCCAGAGCGTGGTGCGCACGGCCGACGACATCCGCACGGCCTGGGATTACGCCCAGTCCGGCGGTCGCGCCGGCGGCGGCCGCGTGATCGTCGAGGGTTTCATCGACTTCGACTACGAGATCACCCTGCTCACCGTGCGCCACCACGATGGCGCCGGCGGCACCACGACCTCGTTCTGCGATGCCATCGGTCACCTGCAGGTCGCCGGCGATTACCGCGAGTCCTGGCAGCCGCAGCCGATGTCGCCGGCCGCGCTGGCACGTTCGCAGGAGATCGCCGGCAAGGTCACCGAGGCCCTGGGCGGGCGCGGCATCTTCGGGGTCGAGCTGTTCGTGAAAGGTGACGAGGTCTGGTTCAGCGAGGTCTCGCCGCGTCCGCACGACACCGGCCTGGTGACGCTGATGTCGCAGAACCTGTCCGAATTCGCGCTGCATGCCCGGGCCATCCTCGGCCTGCCGGTGCCGGCCATCCGCCAGCAGGGGCCGACGGCGTCCTGCGTGCTGCTGGTCGAGGGCGACTCGCGGCAGATGACCTACGGCAACCTGGCCGCAGCGCTGGCCGAGCCGGACACCGATCTCAAGCTGTTCGGCAAGCCGGAAGTGGCCGGCCAGCGCCGCCTCGGCGTGGCGCTGGCGAAGGGCGGCTCGGTCGATGACGCGCGCGCCGCCGCGCGCCGGGTGATCGAGAACGTGCGGGTCGGCCTTTAAGCCAGGCGCGCCTGAGCCGGGTTTTCTCGCCGGTGCCTCCCCGGCCCGCAAGGGCCTGCTACCCGCACGACCTGTCGTCCGTGCTCTCCATATCCGTGTTCCGTGTGCTGGCAGCCACTTGCCAGGGCCGGGTCACGAGCATCTTTTCCTGGTGTTCCCGCGGCAACCCGGCGTTACGCTTACGTTACTGTAATTTTTGATAATTGTTCTCATTTATGTTTACAGATGGCGAGTTTTCCCATTCAATGCGCCCGCTGTGATCAGTGTTTGAGCCGGTCGGCTGCTGATCCGTGTTGCATGCGCGAATGCCACTGTTTCCAGGAGAACGATATGAGCTACATCCGTAGCCGCAAGCATGATGCCCCCGGTGTGCTGAAGAGCACGCTGGCCGTCGCGGTCGCCGCACTGGCGGCTCCGGTTGTCGCCACGGCGGCCGACGAGCCCACGCTGGCCACCGT